>WSZW01000087.1 GCA_013139905.1 archaeon | reverse complement strand
TAGTTTTTTAAGGCTTTCGGAAATTATGCTCTGATTACAAACACCAATAGAAAGTTAACCAAATAACATTTCTGGAGGGATTGTATGTTTTTGTTCATCAAAATTTTGAGTTCTGTAAAGTTTAATTGCTTCTTCAATAAGATTTTGTGTGATTTGTAATCTTGGGTCGTCAGGACGTAAATCTTTAAATACATCCATAGATGAATGAATATTCTTAAAACCAATGATTTCTTTTAGTCTAAGTCCTTTAAGGTATGGTGTTTCATTTATTATTGAAACTATTGATGCTCCGGACAGACCATCTGTTTTTTTTGCAAGTATTTTATAATTTATGTCATCGAAAGTAGTCTTACCTTCAAGTTTTTGTTTCCAAAGTAACTCTCTTCCATCTTGGTCTGGTAGGGGTACTTCAATAGATAGCGCTCTGCCATCCCGAATAAGATTTGGATCTAGCCTGTCGAGATGATTTGTAGAACCAATCACATAAGTTTTCAAGATTTTACCCTCATCAGTTCTATGTGTCAATAATTCATCATCAGTCAATATTTGTTTTAATAAATCGACTAATTGTCGGGTATATTCATTTTCAGAATTAAATGATTGTGTTAATTCATCAAAATAGATTATGGAATTTTTGCCTGTTTTTATCATATTCATTTTGGCTTGATTAAATATTTTAGTTAATTTTTTTTCTGATTCACCAACATATTTATTTTGGATAGGTTCTTTAATTTCTGTGTATGTTGCGTCTAATTCATTAGCAACTGCTCTTGAAAGCAGGGTTTTACCGGTTCCTGCAGATCCATAAAGCAATAAAAAATTTGCCGTTGTAGTTCCTAATTCTTCTGCTAATTGTGGATATTTTTCAGGAAATACGAGTACATCATAAATTATATCTTTTGCAGTATTAAGACCAATAACATCTTCGAATGTTGAGGTCTGTTTAAATGCTATTTTTTTATCTTGTTGTTGTGCATTCTGAGGTTTACCATGTTTCCCTTTAAGTTTGATTGTTAGTTCTTCGTATGATTTCTCCCAGTTTTCAATTTGTTCTATTTCAAAAACGGTAATGTGTGAATGAGTTAATTTTTTAAATTCATCAATAAGTTTGTAATATACATTATCCAATATTGTGTGATAATCTAAATCTTTTATTTCTAATTTTGCCATTATTTTTTCTTTATCTTCACGAGAGAATGGTGATCTTGTAGATATATAAGATAAATAAACATCACCAATTATCGCTATTGAGCGTTCGGATGTATCTTCACGCATATAATTTTCAAGAAAAGTCATAAAATCTATGCTGTTATTTTTGAATTCATCTATTGTTGATGTAGTTAATCCGCCGGTTGAGGTTTTATAAAATGCATTAACATCTACATAGGTTATTAGTTCAGAATTTATGAGTGTTTGCATATATGCATTTAAGTCTTCGGTTATATATCCTAAAGACATGAATATTTGTAATTTATTCGTCCATAATTCGATTACGTCATCAATATAATTATCTGTATCACTGTAATTATCTGGGAAAAAAAGTTCATTAGGTTGTAATATTTTGACTTTTTCATATACGTCAATAATATGATTTAGTGGTTTTTCATTATATTCTGGAGCAATATCCATAAGATATTGAAAGAAATCTTTTGCAGATTGAATATCTAACTTTCTATTTGGATCAATATAGGAATTTTTATTCGGATTCATAATTACCACCACACGATAACATAAATACGAATATTATATTTAAAAACGTTTGTACTGTGCATGTATCGGTTATTTTTGCATATTTACTAGTATTTTTGCGATAATAACCAATAAAACCAAAACATTTATATAGGGTCGTTACTATATAGTAGTGTGGTGGTGGGATAAATGAGCTATATTGGTTTATTTGAATTAGACGATATTAAGGCAAAACAGAATATTCTTACTTATGGTGAAGATGTGCCAAAATATTTGGTTTGTTTTGTCTGCGGAGATAATTTAGAGAACAATAAAACGCTTTTAGATGCAAATAATAATATATTAACTCCGACGCTAACTGCAATTTATTCTGACGTCAGGGATGAATATTTAGTCATACAACAATTAGAATGGACATTGGGAATGTTTAATGATTGTGGTATTGTAGATTCTACAAAATTATGTGGTGATTTTAGTAAAAAATCACCCGTTTGTACGTATTTAGGTAAAGATGTGAAACTTTTAGGAACTAGATTTGATAATCCACCAGATAAGAAGTTAAAAAAGATCATAGATTTGGGTGCCACCTATAATTTAATACATTCAAAACCGCTGGGCGAGGACACAACTACACAGTTAAAAGAATCCCTTAAAAAACCATCACATATCGAACATATTGGCGGTATTCCGTCATGGCATAAACATAATAATTACAATGGCATTGGTCTAAGATTAGATAGAGCTTTAAGTGAATAAAACATATAATATAATCAAACTTGTTTTTACTCATTCTAACTTATCATAAACCCAATCTGTGATTTCTGCAACATTCTCAAGTGATAGTGTTTTTACTTTTTTATCTGAGTGTGGGATATCTAAAACAAATTTTTTGGCTGTTTCTTTGTCCATTTCAAAATAATGCCTTGAATTATAAAATGATTTTTTGGTATTTTGGTTCTTGTGTATGAAAAGTGCTTCGGTTACTTTGAAAAACAATGCTTCGTCTTTTACTTTAGGTCTATCTAAACGTGGCACAAGCCGTACAATTGCGGATTCGACTTTTGGCTTTGGCGTGAATGCGGTTCTTGGAACAGAAACAATATATTCCGGCGCAAAAAAATAATTTGCCATTAAAGACAATCTGGAATAATTCTTTTCGCCGGGTTTTGCAACAAGGCGCAGGGCAAACTCTTTTTGAAGCATTAAAACAGCAAATTTGTTTAATTTACCTAGTTTCATAATTATTGGTGATGAAATCGAATATGGCAGATTAGAAACACATTTATCAAATTTGGGAAATTCTACTTTTACAGCATCCCCTTTAATCATTTCAACATCAGGGTAATTTTGAAGGATATGCGTTACAAAACGCGCGTCATATTCAATTGCAACCACTTTTTTTGCAAGTTTGATTAGTTCTTTTGTAATTATTCCCGGACCCGAACCAATTTCAAGAACAACTTCTGTTTTTTTAATGTCT
>WSZW01000179.1 GCA_013139905.1 archaeon | reverse complement strand
GAAGGGCGTGGCAAGCTGCGATAAGCCTTGGTGAGACGCATGCAGTCTTTGACCCAGGGATGCCTGAATGGGGAAACCATTAACTCTCAATAGAGAGAGGGAACGCGGGGAATTGAATCATCTTAGTACCCGCAGGAAAAGAAAGCAATCGCGATGCCGTTAGTAAAGTCGATCGAAAACGGTATAGATCAAACTGAATCCTTGCAAGTAATTGCAGGGAGATGTGGTGTTCGCAGAAACGTTTGCAATCTTGAAATTTTAGTTGAAGTTCCCTGGAACGGGATGCCATAGAGGGTGATAGCCCCTTAAATTATAAATGGAGAGATTGTGTTTCTTGCAGAGTAGCATACGTTGGAAATCGTGTGTGAATATGGGGGACAATAGCCTCTAAATCTAAACATTACTCAAGTCCGATAGCGTATTAGTACGGCGACGGAAAGTTGAAAAATATCTGTAAAAGGATGTGAAAAGAGTCTGAAACTATGTGGTTACAAGCAGGTATGGCATGAAAGGACGCTTCGTGCGACCAGTGTCATACCGTTCGTTTCGAAAAATGAGGTAGGGAGTGTGCCTAAGTGGTGAGGTTAATTTTCTTACGAGAAGAAGCCGTAGGGAAACCAATTACCCGCAGTTTACGAGGGGTAGCGTTTTAATATGCGTTTAATCACTTGGGTACTACCTGAATCCGTTCGATCTAATCCTGGGCAGGATGAAATGCTTCGAAAGGAGCATGGAGGTCCGAATCCGGTTGTGTATAGCCTTCGGGTGACCTGGGATTAGGGGTGAAAAGCCAATCGAGAACGGCGATAGCAGGTTCCACTCGAAATGGGCCGTAGCCCAGCCTGGAGCGAGGTTGTTATCGGTGTAGAGCTACTGATCGAGTATTTAGGGGGAGAAATCCCTCGGTATTCTGTCAAACTCCGAAGCCGATAATGCTGTAGACCTCTGGAGTGAGTTTCACGGGGTAATCCCGTGATGCAAGAGGGAAACAACCCAGACGTAAGTTAAGGCCCTTAAGTGTTTGCTAAGTGTAAATCAAGATTGTTTAAGACCTTATACAGTAGGGAAGTAGGCTCAGAAGCAGCCATCTTTTAAAGAAAGCGTAACAGCTCACCTACCTAGGTTTTAGGCGTCGCTAATGGACGGGGCTAAAGCAAACCGCCGATACTTACGAACTCTTAAAAAGAGATTTAGTAGAGTGGCGTTGTGTTAGGGCAGAAGCAAGGTTGTGAGATCTTGTGGACCTTTCATGAACGAGTATCCTACCGGTAGTAGTAGTAAAAAGCAAGGTGAGAATCCTTGTCGCCGAAAGAATAAGGGTTTCCCGGCAATGTTCGTCAACCGGGAGTTAGTCGATCCTAACTCAAGTCCTAACTGGAACTTGTGGGAATGGGAAGCAGGTAAATATTCCTGCACTACAATAAATGCATGAGCTTGCTCGTGTATAGACTTTGACGCTTTGGGATATGCCGACCGCGCTTGTCTGCGTGGTCAAGTATATAAGTTCATGGAGTACCGTCATGGTGAGAAGTGAATGAAAGTACGAGTAGCAGTTCTTATGAATTGTTCGGCAAATTTCTAGAGCCCATGAAAATCTGTCTATAAAGTGTTTATTTGTAATCGTACTCAGAACCATTACTGGTGTTCTAGGTTAAAAGCCTAAGGTGTTTCGGGAGTAATCCAACTTAAGGAACTCAGCAAATTAGCCCTGTATCTTCGGTAGAAGGGGTGCCCATGACTGTATCTTCGGATATAAATCGTGGGCTTCAATAAAAAGGGGGGCTCGACTGTTTACCAAAAACGTAGCTGGCTGCTAGACCGAAAGGTTTTGTATAGCTGGTGACTCTTGCCCAGTGCAGGTATCAAAAGCTCTGTTTCAACGGAGTGAATGACCTGTAAACGGCGGTCGTAACTATGACGATCTTAAGGTAGCGTAATCCCTTGCCGATTAATTGTCGGCCCGCATCAATAGAGTAACGAAGTCCCCACTGTCTTAAGTTGGAAACCGGCGAACCTGATATTTTGGTGCACAATCCAAAGCCTTCCAGAGGGAAGCGAAGACCCCATGGAGCTTCACTGCAGTCTGTTGTTGTGGTATGAAGTTAGTTGTAAAGTGTAGATAGTAGACATCGAAGTTTATTCGCAAGGGTAAACGGAGTCGCTCATGTGACACTATCCTACTGACTTTGTACTGCTTACCCTGTTTACGCAGGGGACACCGATTGATGGGCAGTTTGGCTGGGGCGGCACACCCCTAATAATTTATCAGGGGTGCCCAATGGTATCCTCAGACGGAACGGAAACCCGTCGTAGAGCGTAAAAGTAAAAGGATGCCTGACAGGATTTTGATCAGCGAGAAATCCTGCTACGAAAGTATGGTTTAGCGAACCCTAGATACTTCCTATTGAGGTACTAGGATGACAGAAAAGCTACCCTGGGGATAACTGAGTTGTCCGGTGCGAGAGTTCATATCGACCACCGGGTTTGCTACTTCGCTGTCGGCTCTTCTCATCCTGGCTGTGCACAAGCAGCCAAGGGTGGGGGTGTTCACCCATTAAAGAGGATCGTGAGCTGGGTTCAGAACGGCGCGAGCCAGTTTGGTTGCTATCTTCTGGAAGTGTTTATATCTGAGGGTAAGGCCTGGAGAGTACGAAAGGAACACCAGACCGGGGCCAATGGTGAGCCAGTGATCTGACAAGGTTTCTGGATAGCTACGCCCTAAGCGATAAGAGCTGAACGCATCTAAGCTCGAAGTGCATCCCAAAAATAGATATTAAGGCTCTTGTATAAGACAAGTTTGATAGGCCGGAAGTGTAATTGCAGTAATGCATTCAGCTGACCGGTACTAACCGCCATTTTGGTGCATAATATGCAAACCTAGAAATCCAAACCTGCATTTTTTCTTATTTTATTTTTTTATTCTATAAGAAATTGTTTGATTAGCGGTAGCTTTACCGAAAAGTATTTATATTCTATTGTGTATCTATTTACTGGTGGGTAATTACATGACAGATACAGTAAATATACAGTATTGTATGGATAAATTTAATGGTGAAGATTCTAAAATTTCTGTTGTGATTGATGCGGTTAGTAATACTGCGTTAAAATATATTTTAGAATGTTTAATTGATACAACTAGTTCTGTTTATTGTCTTGGTTGTGGTGAGGCTGATTTTTCATTAGCTGGTGTTAAGGTATTTTATAATGATTTATGTGCAAATAAATTAGAATATACTAAAGATCGTGTTCAATTATCTGATGATATTTATTTTTTGAATTATGATGTTTTGAAGGTAAAACCAAAAGATGATTCTGTTGCTGTTTGTAATTTTTCATTGCATGAATTTTCTGTTGATGAGTATGGTAAATTTGATGAAATTTATCTTGAGGATTATGTGAAATATCTTGCTAAGAATTATGAACGAATATTAATTGGCGAAGCAGGTTTAGGATTTCTTGAACTTTTTAGTGATAATCATCCATATATTGAACCTAAAAAATTGATTGAAATGTTTGAGGACTATGGTTTTGATATAGAATACAAACCTATTAAATTAAGTGAAAATAACGATATAATTATTGAATCTACTCCTAAAATACGTTCTTTAACTGGTTTTGTGGAAAATTATTATGGTCAAAATATTACTACAGAATATTTACGTCATAAATTAAATGTGATTAAAAATGATACAATTGCATATGTTTTAGATATTCAAAAAACTTAAATGGATTTAATTCTTGATTTTTATTTGTGAATTTAAATTTGTGTATTATGGATTCTTGGTGATTGTTTTATTTTTTATTTGTTAAAAGAATATTTGTTAAATATATTTGTAAGTAAATATGATTTTATTTAGTTATTTTTGTTTATTTTGAATTCATTAACCAAAACATATATAAATTATATTATCCTATTATATAGTAACAACAATGATGTTGTGGTGGGATTTTGAGATATATGTGTGTAATACACTATTTCTATTCTGTCTTATGTTTTATTCATTATAATTTGATGAATATGAAACAAATAAAATTTTAATTTGATGGTGGGATTAATGTATGGTGATAATAGTAATAATACGGGTGTGAATTTGCTCGTTATTAAGAATATGAGCGATATGGGTTTAGATGTACCTCCAATAATATTATGTGTTTATCCCGTAAATTCAGATATAAAACCATATTCAACTAATAGAATTCCACATTCTATTGTTGATGATTCTAAAGAATTGTATCCGATTCCAATTGATTATGTTATGGATGTTTGTGAGGATATAGATGAATTAATGATTGTGGGGGATTATTATTTTTTTAAGGAATTGTATGATTCTGCGGAGAAAATTTATCTGGCGGCATTAGATAATATCATGTCTTTTTCGAAAAATGAAAATTTGGAACAGATTAGATCGTGTGTGAATGTTTTAGGGTTATTGTATATACATACGAATAGGATTGATAAATCTTTAGATATTTCTGAAAAATATGCTGCTTATTTTGATTCTCAATTTTTATTTTAGAATTTGTGATGATTGGTAATATGTGGATTTAATGTGAGAATTAAAAAACCGTTAGCTTTATAAAGCTTACTATATATAAATGAGTTCGAGAGATAACGGTTGATTTAAAGTCTTAATATATTACTCTTTTTTTAAGAGATGACTTTTTTTGAAAAAATAAAATAAATTCAAAAAAAACTTGCTTGTTTTATACGTAAAATACGTGAAACGAAGCTATTATTAAGGCTTTCGTAAAACACAAGAGCAAGGAAAATTCCTATAATTGCAAATACTGCAATGAATATTCTATTGGTTTTGTCGTGGGTTTAGTCTCACATGATAAACTGTTTCTTATCAAAAATAAAAGTGATAACTATGGAAAATTTTAGAAATTTAAGAATAGATGAAAATATATTAAAAGTAATAAAAGAAGAGCGATTTGAAAATCCTACAGAAATACAGAATAAAACAATTCCGCTTGTAATTGACGGAAAAGACATATTAGCAGGATCTGCAACGGGTTCAGGCAAAACATTAGCTTTTGGCTGCGGTATTATACAAAATGCTAAAAAAGGCAATGGAATACAAGCAATGATTTTAACGCCTACAAGAGAGCTTGCAGAACAAGTTTCTGAAGCTCTTAGAAAATTTTCAAAATATACACATTTAAAAATTATACCCGTTTATGGCGGTGTTTCTATTGGTGCTCAAATTGATAAATTAAGAACAACGGATATTGTTGTTGGAACTCCCGGTCGTATGTTAGATCACATTAGTAGAAATACTATTAATTTAAAAGGTGTAAAAACAGTTGTTCTTGACGAAGCAGACAGAATGCTGGATATGGGTTTTATACATGATGTTGAGAAAATTTTACGGTCATGTCCTAAAAAAAGACAGACTCTTTTGTTTTCTGCAACAATTTCAGGTCAAATTGGAAATTTGGCATATAAATACATGAATAATCCTGTGAATATTTCGGTGGAATCTCATGTAGATCCTACAAAATTAACTCAAATATATTATGATGTTGCGGATAATCTTAAATTTTCGCTTTTAGTACATCTTTTGAAAAATGAAAAATCGTTACTTTCAATGGTATTTTGCAATACTCAAAGAACAACTGATTTTGTTGCAACAAATCTTAAAAATAATGGTATAAAAGCAGTTGCAATACATGGTGGATTAACACAAGATAAAAGAACTAAGATAATGCGGCAATTTAATTCAGAAAAAGGTCCTGAAGTACTTACATGTACGGATGTTGCGGCACGAGGTCTTGATATACGGGACGTATCGCACGTTTATAATTATGACAGTTCGAAAGAAAGTGATACTTATATTCACCGAATTGGCCGAACAGCAAGAGCCGGTAAAGATGGTTTGGCAATAACATTACTATCAAGCAAAGATTATGAAAATTTTAGACGTGTATTATCTAATCGGGCACTTAATGTTGAAAAAGAAGATGTACCTCAAAATCTTGAGCGAGTTAAGGTAGAGGCTAGAGCACCGCAAAGACGACAGTCTTCGTTTAGACGACCATCAAATGCTCGAGGTGGTTCGGGTAGAGGCGGTTCTTCAAATCGTGGCGGTTCTTCCGGACGCGGTCCTAGAAGACGTTGAATTTGATATTTCGATTTATAAAGAAAACACTTATATAATTTGATTATTATAATTTGTTTTAGCGGAGTGGAAGTTAAGCATCAGGGATTTGTGGCGCTTTTTTCATTTGATGAAAGAATGTGTCTGCAAAGATAAATCCTTAGGAAAGTCCGTCCTCCTACATGTCTTTTTACGGACATGTATACCCTTGTAGAAATACAAGTCCCCGAGAGGGGAAGCAATGCATCAGAAACGATACGTGCCATGGTTAAGATTGATACTGTAAAAGTGGACGTTTCCATGGAAAACGATGAAACGGGCATCCAGTGGAGCAAGTGAGAATTCACGCTTAGTCAAATGCTAAAGTTCCTACCAGTTTTGGACATAACGGTGCCAAAATTACGACGGGAATGAAACAAAAGGCGGCTTACTCTCCACACCGCATCAATTATCTTTTTATAGTTGAATGTACAGGTAATATTATGGCAAAACAAAAAACGTCAATGCCCCAATCCGGAGCCGGACTTGTAAATTATTACGATGAATATAAGGAAGCTATCCAGATACCGCCACAAGCTATTATGGGTGTTTGTATTGGGATTATTGTTATTTCTGTTTTTGTTAGAATATTTTTTATTTAGTGTATTTTTTGATTAATTATTTTTTCTAGTTAGTGTTAGTTATAGTATTTTTTTGTGGGTAATAACATTTGGGATAAAAGAAGTTTTCGGAGCGTAGCGGAGAAAATTTGGGAAAATTGCGAGCCGAGCAATTTTCTTTTTATCCTCTCGTTATACGAGGGTGAGGAGCTTGCGACGAAAGCGCTGCGTCCCTTTGAGTCAAAAGAAAGACAGTTAATTATTTATTTCTATCTTTCAAATATTTCCATAATAGCTTTAATAGCCATATTGTAGATATAATACCAACTAAAGTAAGCAACATAAGTCCGTAAAACATTTGCTCAAAGAAGAAAAGCACGACCATTAAAGTAAATAGGAAGCCAACAATCGCAGGTACATAATCCTTTTTTTCTTTTATTGCTATTTTTAAATTGTATAGTGCCATAAAAGCAAAAAATAGTATAGCTACGGCGTAGATTATTGTGTTTGTCATAATGTTATTATTTAATTATTAAACTATATAAAACTTTTTATTTGTAAGGTCTTTCTTTTGATTGCGTATAACAAAGAGTTTTACGCGATTTATCGCGTAAAACTCCGCTATGGGGTGGGTATTTTATGGAATTGATTCTGATATTTAATCTTTGTTTTTTGTTTTTTTCTCAACTTGTTTTTGGATTAATTTTATACTTTGAAGATATGCTTTTTCAACAGGAGAGAATGTCTTTTTTTGATATTTTTTATATTCTATTTTTGCTTTTTTTAATGCATCTTCATGACTTATGTTTCCAACATTTTGCAATATTCCTTTCCCGAACATTTTAGAAAATTTATCAAGTTCTTTAACCCAATCCGCCATATACATTTTTTTCTGTTCTTGTGCTTTGATTTCTGCAAGATCAAAAAATGCGGATACAAGTCTATTTAAACGAAATAATTCATCTTTTGTAAGATAATTTTTTGCAATCGATATGTCTGATTTTATGGAGATTTCTCCTTCGAAATTAGTTAGACCAAGAAATTCTTTTTCGGCATCAACACGATTATAAATTGTTTCTGCTGCTGTGTGTTTATTAGTTGCATAATGGAGTTTGTTTTGTACTGTTTTAAAAAATTGTATTGATTCTGGACTTTTAGCGTTATAATCTATGCTAGTTGCATACAAATCAAGTGTTTGACGATATAATGCTTTTTCACTACTACGAATATCACGAATACGATTTAGTAATTCTTTCCAATAATTACCGCCACCTGATCCTTTTAGGCGCTCATCATCCATGGTAAAACCTTTGACGATATACTCATGCAATCGTGTGGTTGCCCATTGGCGAAAACGGGTAGCTATTTGAGATTTTACTCGATAGCCAAGAGATATGATTAAATCTAAATTGTAATGTTCAACATTGTAATTTTTATTATCTTTCGCAGTTGTTCGGAAATACCGAACCACTGAATCACGCTGTAATTCGCCTTCTTCAAAAATATGTTTTATATGCTCACTAATATTTGCTTTACTGGAGTTAAACAATTCAACAAGCTGTGCCTGAGTTAACCACACCGTTTCCCCTTGAATTTTTACCTCAATACTCGGACTGCCATTATCACTTTCATAAATAATTATTTTATTATTTGGTTTATTCATCTGGTTTCCTCAATATACGCAACAATTTCATCAATTGCTGTTTTTAGTTTGTTTTGGTTTTTTATATATTTGTTTTGATGTCTTTTCTTCGTTTTTTACTTTCCAATCACATCGTTTCCAATCTTTAGGATTTTATTGAAGTCAGAATCATTTGGTTTGTATTTTGCGAAATTGACTAAATTGGTTATGTTGAAGAATTCTCTTAATTTTGTTTTGTTTTTGGTGTCTTTTTTGTTCGATATGTTTATGACTTCGCTTCCTGTTAGTTCTTTTTTTGTTGGATTATTTTTTGATTCGTTTTGGTCTATTTTATCTGATTCAAACTTGTATTTGTAAAAATAACGAACTGCATAAGATGCTTTTTCGTATGCTTCTTTTTTGTTACCTATTTCATATGTTTTTTCGGCTAAATTAAGCATGGATAATGCTTTTTTGTGATAATTTATTGGTTTTTTTGGTGGTATTTTTATTGGCTCGGTAATTGTTGGTTTTTTTATGTATTTTGACCAATAGTAATAACCTGCGATTAGTAATATTGCTAAATAAATTAGAACCCATGGGAATTTTTTGTTGTTTTCTTTTTCAACGATTACACTTGTTACGTTTTCGTCTTTTGTTATGTTGCCGTAAATTTGGGCGGTTTCGTTTGTGTTTGGGTTTGAGAATTGATAATTATAATTAGTCATGTTGGTTGTGGTTGGTGTTATGGATTTGTTTTGGAGTTCAAAACCTTCTTTTTCAAGGGTTTCTTTTTCTTTATTAAATTTAGTGTTGTTTTCCAGGGCTTTCATTAAACGGCGTTCGTCGTTAGAGCTAAAACTTGATATGTTTTCAACATTTTTGTTGTTGACATTACCGGTTATACTTGCTTTATCGCCGTTTTCTTTTTGATATTTATATTCAAAATCGCCATTGCCGGAATTATTGGATTCAGGGGTTATGTTTTTTTCTGCAAGTTTGTATCCTTCTTCTTCTAATTTTTTGTGTTCATTATACATTTTTTTATTTGATTCTATTTGTTCTTCCATTTCTTTTTTTTGTTGTGCTTGTTTTTGTGCTTCTTCTTGCATTTCTTTTTGAAGATTTTGCATATTTTGACTGTTTTCCTGGTTGATGTTGTTTAATTTGTTTTGCGTGTTTTGCTGTTGTTCTTGTTCTTTTTGTTTTTGTTCTTGGCTATTTGATGATTGTGAAGAATAAGATGTGGATTGTGTGTTTTTGCCATCACATTTGTTTATTGTGGTTATTCCTTGTTGTATTGTTGATGTGCTGGTTGTGCCTTTTTCGATTCTTAAATCGTATGTATTTGATTCAACTTCTATTTCATTTTTTGTGATTGTATCGTTATATGTTATTTTTGCTTTTTCAAGAGTGTATTTTCCTTCAACGTATGCTGTTATTGGTGTGTATTCTAGTTCTACAGTACTTTGTTTTGGTATTATTTGTTCCAGGCATTCAATGTCCAGACCGTTGTTTGCGAATATGTTTTTATCTACTATTTTTATTGGTAAATCTGTATCGAATGGGTTTGTGATTTTAAGCATGACTGTTACTTTTTCGCCTTCTTTGAGGTTTTCGGGTAGTTCTTTTATGTGTTTTTCTACGATTAGTTCCTGTGCATATGTTGGGGTTATGATGAATAAAATGTATATTAGACAGATGGAGATAAATATTATGTTTTTTCTTAAGTTTTTGATGGTGTTATTGTTCATATTATTAGTAGTATTATCGCTATTATAATTATTACACCTTTTATTCATCTTAAAATCCTCCATTTTATTTTAGTTAGATACATGCGCGACATTAATGTAATTATTCCGAGGAGTAAAAATAAGTTTTTAAGTGATGTTGGTTCTTTTTCGCGTTTTATGTTTTCCGGTAATTTTTTGTAGATGTCACTAAGTGTGTTTTTGTCAATGGATTTGAAATATGTACCACCCGTTGTTGCTGCTATTTGGTTTAGAGTTGTTTCATCAAGGTTTGCGTATTGTGGGTTTCCGAACCAATCGTAACCTAATATTACCGGTTGTTCTGAGCCCATGCCGACGGTAAATACTACTACGTCGTTTGTTTTTGCAAACGTTGCTGCCTCAGTTGGTGATATTACGCCTGCGTTTGATACTCCGTCGGATAGTAATACTACGAATCGTTTTTTGTTTGGAATGGATGATACCATGTCTATTGCAAGGCTTAAACCATCGCCTATTGCTGTTGCGCCATTGTTGGCTGCAATTCCTGATATTCGTTTTTCTGCTTTTTCTTTATCGGGGGTTAGATAGGATACTGTTGATGCTCCGGTTGAAAAACTTACGACTCCGACATAATCTTTGTTTTCAAGACTGTTTACGAGCGTTTTTGCTGCTTGCTTTGCTGCTTGTATTCTTGTTGGTTTATAATCTGTGGCTTGCATACTTCCGGAGATATCGATTGCGAGTACTACATTTACGCCTTTTTTATCTTGTTTTAGGGGTATGTGCGGGTCTGCGAGTGCTAAAAATAGGAATAATATTGCTAATATTTCTAATGCGATTATTACATTGCTTCGTTTTTTTGTTTTTTGGTGTGTGGATGCCATTTTCATTAGGTTTATATTTCCGAATTTTAATGCTGCTTTTTTATTTCCTTTTTTGGATAGCATGACTATGTAAATTAATCCTGTTAACGCAATTATCATCGGTATTAGCCATAGTGGCTCTAAAAAAAAGAATCCCATATTTTACCCCTCGTATATTATTATTATTATTATTTGATATTTTTATTTAATTATAATTAATATTATTATTTAATTATCCTGTTTGAATATCTTATCTGAATTTTTTACCTCGTTCTTTGAAAAATTTATGAATATCTGTGGTCCATGATTTGGATGTTGATATATTTATGAAATCTATTTTTTTCTTGTTGAAAAATGTATGTATTTTTTTTTGGTTTTCTTCTGCTAATTTTTTATAATTTTCCTGAAATATCGGGTCGTCTGTATCTATTGTGATACATTCGCCGGTTTCTTCGTCTTCGAATTCTACCATGCCGATGTTTGGGATGTCAAAATCACGCAGATCATTTAATTTTATGCCGACAACATCGTTTTTTCGCTCAAGAAGCGATAGTGGTTTTTCTATTGTTTTTAGATCGAATTGAAAATCCGATATTATGAATATGACTGATCTTCTTTTTATTGTACTGTTTAAAAAATCAAGTGCTATTTTCAAATTTGTGTCTTTGTGCTTTAATGGGCAATATATTAATTCTCTTATAAGCCTGAATGAATATTTTAATCCTTTTTTTGGTGGCATAAATTTTTCGACGATGCTTGTTGCAATTAATAGACCGATTTTATCGTTGTTTTTTACTGCGGATACTGCTAGAGATGCTGCGATTTCTATACCCTGTTCTTTTTTTCGCGCCATTTGTGTTCCAAAATCAGCGGATGCGGATGCGTCAAAAACAATCATTACGTTTAAATCACGTTCTTCTATGAATTCTTTTACGTGCGGTTCGTTTGTTCTTGCAGTTACGTTCCAGTCTATGCTTCTGATGTCATCTCCAGGAACATATTCTCTTACATCACAGAATTCTATGCCTCGACCCTTAAATGCCGAAATATATGCACCTTGCATCAATCCATCAACAAGTTTTTTTGTTTTTATGTCTAGCTTTCTTACTTTTTTTAGTACTTGTTTTGCTTTCGGCATAGTCTATAACCTTTTAATATTGTGATATTTATGGTGATTTTATGCCGGAAATTATTTTGTCGATAATTTCGTCGGCGGTTATTCCTTCTGCTTCGGCTTCGTATGTGAGTAATATTCTGTGTCTTAGGACGTCTTTTGCGATTACTTTTACGTCTTCCGGAAGAACGTACCCTCTGCTATTTAGTAATGCCTGGGATTTTGCGCCTAATACCAGCCATAAGGATGCTCTAGGGGATGCGCCATATTGTAAGTGTCCTTCAACATCTATTTTATATTTTTTTGGGTCTCTTGTGGCGTGGACTATTTTTACAACGTAATTGTGTATTTTTTCATCTACATAAATCTCGGGTACGAATTTTTGTATTTTTAATATTGAATTGGCAGTAGTTATTTTTTCTGCTGTTGGTATGTGTCCGGTAGTCATTCGTCGTAATATTTCTGCTTCTTCTTTATCTGTTGGATAATCTAAATGTAATTTGAACATAAAACGGTCTACTTGAGCTTCAGGTAATGCGTAAGTTCCTTCGGTTTCAATCGGATTTTGGGTTGCAAGGACTAAAAATGGTTTTTCTAATTTGTGGGTTTCGCCGGAAATTGTAACTTGTCTTTCCTGCATTGCTTCTAGGAGTGCTGATTGTACTTTTGGAGGTGCTCGATTTATTTCGTCTGCAAGAATGAAATTGGAAAATATTGGTCCTTTTTTTGTTGTGAATTCACCGGTTTTTTGATTGTATATTTTAGTTCCCATTATGTCTGCGGGAAGAAGGTCAGGGGTGAATTGCAGTCGTTTAAAATCAACATCAATCGTGTTTGCTAATGTATTTATCATCATTGTTTTTGCAAGACCTGGCATTCCTTCTAAAAGTACATGACCGTTTGCAAAAAGAGCAACTACGACTTTTTTTACTATGTCTTTTTGACCTACAATTACTTTTTCTACTTCAGAAATTATTTTATCTGTTTCTTTTGAATATAATTCTGCTTTTTTATTAAGATTTTCTATTGTTTTGTCCAAAAAATCCCCTCTTTGATTAATAATATTTTTATTTAATTATTTTAGTTAATAATGTTAGATAAATAAAAACATAAATATTTTTATGTAATTAACTATTATATGTTTTTCTAATTTATAGAACAAGAAATAATTCGTGACGTGTAGATTAAAGTCCTTTTACGAATATATTCTATAGTAAAAATCATGAAAATTTTGGTAAGTAGTGGGGGTATTTTCAAGCTTTTTTAGCAAAGCTGAAAAGTTTCGAGTGAAACGAGATAATTTTTATTGTTTTGGCGATATAGTTTATATACAATAAAAAATATTTAATTTTTAGATATCAGAATTATTTTGTATGCTTTGTAAATCTTTTAATATTGATGAATATCCTATTAATTGTTCCATATCATCATGAATAGGACTAATAGTTAAAATAACAGATACAAGTGTCTTATCTTTTCTATATCTTTTAGTCTTTATTGATGCACTTCCGTTTTTTGACGCATTATATATTAATTTTTCCCGTTCAAATTTTAATTCTTTTGGTACTAAATGTTTAATAATATTTTTTCCCAATATCTCTTCTTTTTTAAAACCAAACAGTTTTTCTGCGGCAGGATTCCATGAAGATATTAAATAAGACATATCGATACTTACAATCGCATCAGTACAATTTTCGATTACTTTTTCAAGAAATTCTTTTTGAGCATCCATTTTTTTACGTACGGTTATGTCTTTTATAATATCAACATATTTTCTTTGACCATTAAATTCAATAGCTTGATGACTTACTGAAATATGTTTATGTTTTCCATTTTTAGTTATAATAACAGTCTCATAAGGTTTTGCGTTATTGTTTTGTGCTTCTACCCATCGTTCAAACATGAATTTATGATATTTTGGATGTATTAATTGCATAAATGGTTTTCCTATCAGTTCGTGAGATTTCCATCCGCAGATATTTGTACATGCAGGATTACCGAATTCAAAATTACCTTTTTCATCAATAACAAAAATTCCGTTAGATGACATTTGTATTATTGTTTCTAGATAATTTTTAGTTTCGTTTAGGTTTTTTTCTGATTTTTTTCTTAAGGTTATATCTCTAATGTTTGTGAGTATATATTTATGATTGTTTAATTCTATGGGTGATGCACTAATTTCAACATGGAATTTTGTTTTATCTTTTTTTATGTGTATTAATTCTGTAGTTATTGATTCGCCGTGTATTAATTTTTCGATTCTATGTTGCGATTCTTTTTTTGTAATGGAATCTTCAAGATTTCGTATATTTGATTTTTGTAATTCTTCGATGTTATATCCGTATATTTTTACTGCGGCATTGTTGGCAGATATTATGCGACCAAATGGTTTAGATTCGGTATCTAAAATAAATATTGCGTCTTTTGTATTTTCAAAAAGAAGGCGGTAACGCATTTCGCTTTCCATTAATTTTTTTTCCATTTTTTTACGTTTTGTTATATTTCTTATTGTCGTAAGTATTCCTGTCTTGTTTCCATCTATATCTTTTATGCATACCCCATTTATTCCACCAATAATTGTTGTATTATCTCCGCATAAAAGTTTGTATTCTGCGCAATATAATAATTCGTCATCTATTGCTTTTTTGAAGTTCGTCATTGCTATTATTTTATCTTTTTGTGTTATAAAATCAAATGCATATTTCCCCACAAAATTT
>WSZW01000071.1 GCA_013139905.1 archaeon | reverse complement strand
AGGATATGGTGGCAGAGATAGAAACCTTTCGCGAAGACAAACGCAGGACAAAGGGTACTAGAAATATCCGAGGTACTAAGAAGACCACCAAGTGAATTGGGAACATTGAAAGATTCGGATTGGGTATTTTTGGATAATGCATTGGACGAGAAGCACAGACGAGCAAATAGGAAATCATAACCATGCCTAACCTTGGAACCATCGGCGAACTAATCGTCAAGATCAAAGCAGAGGATGCTAAAGAGACTGGCGAGCAGATCAAGAGCGTCCAGAAGACAACCAAGGACGCCGGGCAGGAGGCAAAACGTCAAGTCCCGGTACTTGAGAAGATGGGCCGGAGGTGGGGGGCTGTGTTGTCACTCGTGGCCGCCTCCGGAGCTGTAGCCTTCGGGATGATCTTGAAGAGTTCACCGTCTGTGATGGGTGCGCTCAAGGGTATACAGTTAGCATTCGAGAGTATATTCGGATTGATTGGTGAAGAACTTTCACCTATATTTGAATGGTTAGAAGAGATATTATGGAAAGTATCTGAAGCATTTGAGAATCTATCTCCTGAAATAAAAACGTTTGTCGCTGGCCTTACATTAGCAGTAATTGTGGGCGGCATGGTGGCTGCGGCGGTGTTGGCCATAGCTGTAGGTCTACCTCTTTTGGCTGGGGCGCTCGGGGTAACTGTTGGTGCACTTTTAGTATTATTTGCCAAAGTATTATTAATCCTGGGTGTTGTGGGGATCGCTGTAGGCATTCTATTCACAGCCTGGAAACATAACTGGGGAGGAATCCAGGACAAAACCAAGGATGCACTACAATTTATAAGGGATGTTATAAGTCGAGTTACTCGCTGGATATCTAGTAGATGGGAAACATTCCTGGGTATACTTTTCAATAAAAATTTATCAACTTATGGAAAATTGAAAGCACTGTGGGGATTCCTGAAAAATACAATAAAACAAATCACCACAGCTATAAAGAAAGAAACAGCCAAAGCCTGGGAAGCTATCAAGCGCAAGTCACTTGAGATATGGAACGCAATCAAAGTGGCAATACCTGCCATCTTAAACAAACTGAAAGCTATTATGGCTGCGATCTGGGCGGACATCAAGGCCAGCGCAGCGGAACTGTGGGACGATCTCAAAAAAATTATAACTGGAAAAGTTCAGGAAACATACGATGCGGTAGTCGGAAAGTTTGCGGATATGATCACCGCATTAAAAAAGACTATAAAATATTTCCACGACAATCCCATAATTAGGATAATCAAGACAATTAAAAAAACTATTAGTAGCGGTATGTCAACTATGGCCAGACAGTTCGGCGGTCCTGTATCTGCTGGTGCTGCATATACGGTCGGAGAAGTGGGTGAGGAGCTATTCGTCCCTGATGTCAGCGGCACTATTGTACCCCACAACGAATTAACAGAACGGAAAACTACGCCAGCGGCAGCATCCACACGACCGATTAACATAAATTTAGACTTGAAACTCGATGGTAGGACCGTCTGGGAATCTATGAGACGATACAGCGCCGCAGAGATTAGAAGGCTGGGAGGGTGAATCATGGCAGCAGGCGATGTGTCAATAACAGATGGAACAATAACAGTAAATTTTCATCCGGGCGCAACCGTTAAAAGAATGCTTGATAAAGACGAGGGGCTTTTCATCAAGCATCTTTCACGAAAGGCGGTTCCAAAATACCGGGATTATAAAAAGGCACGGGATGTTTTGATGGTAGATACTGATTTCAAGAATCGGTTTTCTGACTATCAAAACTTATTTAACATGGTTAAGAATATTCCGAATGCAGATTCATTCACATTTACCTGGGGGACTGAAACCTTCACCGTAGTTGTCAAACGATTGATCGCTGAGACAGAACCAGGGGCCGGGACAATGCGGGCTATACACTGCGAGATGGAAGTAGTAACAGCATAAAGGAGAATAGATTATGGTTGATCAAGTAGCAAATCTCAAGAAGGTTACAGTTTCAACAGGATATAATAACACAGCCACAAGCATAGTTCTGGCCACTGGGCAGGGCGCAGAGTTGCCAGATCCTTCCGGTGATAATTATAATCTTGTCTGGTGGGACAGTACGAATTATAATGATCCTGCAGATGATCCCAACATGGAAATCGTCAGGGTAACTGCCAAGTCATCCGACACATTAACAGTAACTAGGAATCAGGAAAGCTCTGGTGCATCCAACAAAAATAATGCCGATGCTACTTATAAGATGATTTTGGGTGTTACTGCAAAAACCATAACTGATCTCATTGCAGATGTGGAAAAGGCAGCAACTGTAATTGTCGGCAAGTCCGGTCATGTTGATTATCTCACGACTGATTATGGTTCTGACGATGCGTGTATTCAGGCTGCTATTGATTATGTTGATGGTCTTGGTGGTGGAAGTGTATTAATCCGAGAGGGTACATATTCAATTGACGACACAATAATTATTAAAGAAAACATGATTGTGTCTGGTACTGGATGGGGAACTATATTAAAAAATATTAACAATACAACATATTTATTTCAATTTGAAAATGGAACTGCAATAGACGAGCGTTTAATTCATTCGTCATTACAAAACATATGCTTGGATGGAGACAAAGGATCAAACTCATCAGGTAGTGGTTTATATTCAGAATATACACAAGAATTCAATTTACACAATGTTTCATTTCGAGATTTTGATAATGATGGAGCATATTTTGTTACGTGTAAAAAATTCTCAGTTTCACAGTGTCTATTTGGTGGTACTGGAAAATCAATAGCAGGATCGCAACTACGAATTAGTACTGGGGGAGACATACAAATAATAGGTAATAATTTTCATGACTTTGATTCTGTTGCACTAATTCTTACATCAAACACAGAAAAAACAAATGTTGTTGGTAATGGATTTTATTCAGGTGTAGATGCAATCAAAATGGGCACTGTCGCAGGATCAGAAGAGTATATTTCGATAGCAAGTAATAATTTTGCTAATTGTAGCGGATATGGAATTGTATGCGATCAAACAGCAATTGGAAATAACATTGTAAACAATACTTTTCGGACAATCGGTAAAAATGCAGTTGCAGTACGTGGAAATTATTGGAACATATCTGGAAATTATGTATATAATCCTGCAAATGAAAATGTAGGTGGTGATAATAATATTGGGATTAGATTGCGAGATGGATCACAAAACAGTATAGTTTCAAATAACCGTGTAATTGCTGATAATGGATATATGACTTATGCTTTAGGTAGTACAGGCACAGGGGCAGATTATATACTGTGGGTAAATAATCCATTATTATCAGGATATTCTGTAGTTGCAGTGCGTAAAGTTGGCGATAATTCTATTCTACAAAATTGTCATAATGTTAATCCTGCCGGTTCTATAGGCCCACCGTCGGTTCCTGCTACAACGGTCAACTATACTAATGCTTATGGATATCCATGTCAAGTACAAGTATACGGCGGGACAGTCACAGAAATAGACATAGACGACATTGCTACTGGATTGACATCAGGTATCTTCATAATACCGCCTAGTGGAACAATCAACATCACATATTCAGCCGCACCGTCCTGGCGATGGTGGGGGTTGTAATGGCAATAGGCTCAAGCGCATATGGATCATCAGCATACGGATCACTAGCCGGCGCCAGCCCTGATTTTGATGAAACAGTCTATCTCAATGGACAATTAATTCAACGGTGGATGGAATTTGAAACTATAGATTCTATTTCTATTGGTGCAAAGACTTTCAAATGTATACTTGAAAATACCGACAATGCCATAACAAATTCATTCGAGGCGTTCGATACCGCTGTAATCTCTCTGAACGAACAAACAATATTCAACGGCAGGATCGAGGAGATAATACCAAACGAATCTGAAGCCACCATAGAACTTGCTGGCAAAGATTACCTAGGCGACCTCATAGGTGAATATATCATCGAGGATTATAGCATCTCCCAGGATATGAGTAACAACGAATCTGCCGGATCTGATGTAGTAATAGAAATCACAGACACAACCGGCTTCGAAGTCGACGACGAGATCAAGGTGGAAGATGATAACGATGCAGGAACTGCAGACATAACCGTGGTTGTGACAAACACAAGCA
>WSZW01000052.1 GCA_013139905.1 archaeon | reverse complement strand
AGGCAATTTAACCAATATTGACCATGAACAGTTAACTAAACCAGTTAATATTGACCATGAACAGTTAACTAAACCAGTTAACTTAACTAAACTAAACCAAAACATGGTTAACTTTGAAAACGATAACAATGATGGCTATGTTGAAACTAAACTAAACCAAACTTTACATAATAATGGTTTAGTAAAGTTTAGTAAGTTAAGTAAAGTTGGTTTAGTAAAGTTTAGTGATGAAGCAATAATATTAGCACCACAAGAACAACAAACTCTTTTTTATATGTATAATCTACAAGCTGACAAAAAATCCAGAGCCACAACAATTAAAGCTGTGGTGGGTGGGTTATATGGTACAAATGAGCAGTCAAAAACATCTTACATTTCAAGAACAATAAAAAAGCTAGAGCGCATGGATTTTGTAGTAAAAAAGAGAACCGGAAAGACAACAAGTGTGTGGCTTACAAAAAAAGCATTAGATTATTGCAGATCCGCATTAATTGAGCACGTTGAGAGTAATTAATATTCTCTAAATGTGAGACTAATTCTTATTTAAGTCACATAAAAATTAAATTTTAGTATTTATTCTATTAATATATAAAGCATCATACTCGAAAATAATGTGTGGATTGATATGGTAATAACAATAGACGGATCTCATAGCGAAGGCGGCGGACAAATTGTAAGAACTGCAGTAGCGCTATCAGCGGTCACAAAAAAGCCAATAAAGATAATAAATATTCGAGCCAAACGATGCGTTCCTGGTTTAAGTCATCAACACATTGCATCAATTAACGCTATAGCGCAGCTTTTTAATGCAAAAACAAAAGGTGTGGTATTGGGTTCCAAAGAAATAGAATTCATCCCAAAAACGCAAGTAAAAACACCAATTACAATTAATATTCCAACTGCAGGCTCCGTTAGTCTTGTATTACAGACGTTACTAATCGCAGGAATTAATACTAAACGAACAATTCATGCAACGATTATAGGCGGTGCAACTTTCGGCAAATGGGCTCCACCAATAACCTATACAGAGGAAGTCCTAGGCCACATACTAAAAGAGGTAGGGTATGGCTTCAAATTAGACATATTTAAGCATGGATTTTATCCAAAAGGCGGCGCAAAAGTATTGGTGTGGATTAAACCTCAAAATCATATCACACCATTTGATATTAAAAAACGCGGCGAAATGAAATTTTTCGGTTTTTCTATTGCATCTAGTGATCTTAAATGTGCACGCGTTTCCGAACGGCAAAAACAAGCAGCGTTAACGCGCATTTTATCAGAGGCAAAGATAAGGGCAAAGTACGTAAAAACTGATTGTCCTGGAAGCGCAATCGTTCTTTGGGCTATAGGTAAAAATTGCGCAATTGGTGCAGATGCACTTGGAGAACGTAAAGTTTTTGCAGAAAATGTAGGTACTATGTCAGGTGACACATTTGAGAAAAGTCTTATGTCTCTAGCCCCAATAGACAAAAATCTTGTCGATCAATTAATACCCTATTTAGCGTTTGCCGGTGGTTCAATTAAAGTTGAATCTATTACAGATCACACCTTGGCAAACATATATGTTACTGAAAAATTAACCGGTAAAAAGTTTATCGTGGATGATAAACAAAATACGATTTCCGTAACTTTTTAGCCGTATCACCGAAAACTATATATATGCGTTAGAACAATATAATTATACAATTATACTTATATTTCTCTTTGGGGCGAGATAATAAATATCATATTTGTTTTATCTCCCTTACTGGGATGTAAGAGCAGGGCTTCGGTTCTGCTTCTTACACTCAGTTTCTACTTGTATTACTTGATTTGATGTTTAAATGAACGAAAAACAAAATACGAATTTAACGAATATTAAATAACTAATAATTCCTATCTTAAAACAAAAAGATGTCGTTCGTGCCGGTGTGTTTGGTTTTTATGCTATAGGCGTTGCAAAACATAAAAACGATATTGATATTCTCATAAAATTTAAATGCAAAAAAAGTCTTTTTGATCTTGCACGATTGGAATTGGATTTAGAAAAAAAACGTGAATGTAATGTTGATTTAGTAACGTATAATTCCATCAATCCGTTAATAAAAAAACACATTTTAAAAGAAGAAGTTGCGATTATTTAAATTCTATATATTTCCACGTTAGAGGTCATATTTCGGCGAAATATGACGGTTGTAATGGAATGAGTTTGTTTTATTAGATTGATTTATATATATTCGATGTTAATATGGTATTAATGTGATATTAATGGTACAAGCAATAATTAAAATCGAAGAGCATACGAATCAGGTATTAAACATAGTTAAAGCTAAATATGGTTTGCGTGATAAAAGTGCCGCTATTAATCTTATGGCATCTCAATATGAATCAGAACTATTAGAACCCGAATTTAGACCCGAATACATAAAAAAACTTCAACAACTTAAGACTCAAACACCTATTGCTGTTGGTACTGTCGAGAATCTTAAAAAACGTATAGGTCTTTGATTTCTTGTGTATTCTTTGAATATCTTGCCTGAGTTAGAAAAAGTATTTATTAAATTAGCCAAGAAGAATAAAAAACAAGTAGAAATTATTTTTAAAAAAGTTGATGAATTATTATTGAATCCACAGCATTATAAAAATCTTAAAGCTCCATTCAATCATTGTAAACGAGTTCATGTTGGCAATTCTTTTGTTCTTGTTTTTTCTGTTGATGAAAATACAAAAACCGTTACTCTTGAAGATTATAGTCATCACGATATAATTTATCGTTAATTATTTTGGGTTTATTATATCAAAATACTCTATCTATGCCATAAAAAAACAAACTTGCTGGTAAACGAAGAATTCACATACTTAAAAGTTTTATTCTTATTTTTGAAATAAACTCATTAGAGAAAACCGTCATATTTCTCAAATTTGGACATCATGATGTGGCTTATAATATCTAATTTGTTTTTAATCTATTGTTCTTATTGTAATATTCAAAAGACTAACGTCTGCTTTATAAATATTATCTAAAAAAAAGAGAAAAAAGAAGGGGTTAAAAAGCCCCTTCTAATGTGTTTATTTATTCTTCAACTACTTCTTCTGCAACTTCGTCAGCTTCAGGTGTATAAGTTGTTTCAGTTGTTGTTCCATCAACTACTTCTACCATACCGCCTGTAAGACCGCCGGTCATAAGTTTTAATGCAGCACTTCTTGTTTGTTCTGCATCATAACCTGCAACTACGATTGCAGCTTTACCTTCAACAAAAGCACCATCAATTGCTTGGATGATTGCTTTTCCTGTTAGGTCGCCCCATTGTGCTTTTGTAGGTGTTTTACCTGCTACTGCAAGTTCTTCTACCAAACTGTTTGCGTATGGACCTCCCATAAGGACAAGGTTTTTAGCAGTTTTGTCAGCTTCAGCTTCAGATGCAAGTTTTGCAATACCAACGCCAAGATCAACTTGTGTTACGCCGCCTTCTACGGTTTCAACAGTTGAGCCAAGCCCTTTGATGGTTATTGTTGCTTTAACTTGGTCTGAAGGAACGTTAAGAACAACTTTGTCTGAATCTGCGTTGTTTTCACCATCTACGATAACAGTACCGTAAAGGGTTCTTACATCTTCATCTTTTGCAGCCATGTTTAAACTGTTATATGTAACATCGTTAGTGTCTGCATCGCCTTCGTTTGCACCAAGGTATTCGTATGTTGCTACATTAATTTGCACAGTTATGTTTTTACCTTGTTTTGCAGCATCTTCTTCAATTGTAACAAGACCGGTTGTTGCATTGTAACTTACAGTCATGGTTGTGTCGTCGGATGTAAGAGAGAAGCTGCTTCCAGTACCTTGTTGAATGTCGTTATCGTCATTCTTAAATGCTATTCCGTTTGCCGAAGATAAATATACATAGTCTGAATCTTCGGTTCCTGTGACTGCTGTAACGGAGAAACCATTACCGCTTCCATCTTTTGCTTGAAGTACAAGAACTTTTTGGTTGTCTTTATCACCTGCATTTGTTGTTCCGTCGGTTTTTAGTTTGAAGTCAACATCGTCAAAGTAAAGTTCGTAGGTTTGTTCACCTGTTTCTGTAAGTTCTGTGAATTCAACTTCTGCGTAGTCGTTTGGAAGTTTCAATGATTCTCCGATTGCAACAACTGCTTCGTCTGCTTCGTCGTATTTCTGGTTGTGGTTTGCACCAATTGTAAGTACACCAACATCACTATCGTCAGCTACAACATACCATACCCATTCAGCATCTTCTTCATCTTCTGGTTCGCCGAATGTTTCCATAGATTCGTCGCTTTTAACTGTTGTTGTAAGGTCGGTTCCAACAGTTACAAGAACTTGTCTTGTTTCAACATCGTCGGTATAAAGAATACTGTCAACTTTTACATTAATTCCTGTTGAACCGATTTCTTCTTCATCACCATCGTTTATGAATTCTGTTGATGTGCCGATTTTAAATGCAGCAGATCCTGAACCAATTGCAGTTACTTCAACAGTTTGACCGTTTATTTCAACAGATTCGCCTGTTTTAAGGTTTGTTTCTGTACCTTCGGAAAGTTTTATGCTGTCGGTTGTTCCGTTTGTAACTTCTGTAATTGTTATTGATTTTCCAAGAATTGTAACTTCCAATGGGTCTGAATCACTAACAGCACTGTAGTTAAAGTCTGAATCATCTATTACGTATCTGTAACCAATAGCATCTTTTGCACTTGTTCCAAGGACAATGTTGTCTCCGAACTCTTCATCACCGCCGGACATACCACTAACCATTACTTCAAGACCAGCATCAAGAACGATTTGTTCTTCTACATCAACATCTTCGCTGTTCCAACTTATTTTTGTATCAAGAAGTCCTGAAACGTCGTTGTCTTTGTATGATGATTTATCAAGAGTACCATTTACTGCAGCACCTAAAGTCACATCATCGGATTCAGCGCCTGCGATTACTGCAGCAGCAGCAGCGTCTGCGATTGCTCCGTTTTGTGCGATTGCAGCTCCAACGTTAATTGCTCCAACAATATCCATTGCTTTTGCGTCTGTTCCAACTACTACAACTGTGTTTGCAGCTGTCATTGTATCAAAGTTATCTAGTGTAAAGTCAGCTAATGCTGGAGTCATTAATGTAGCTCCGGACATAAGTAGGCCAACTGCTCCACTTAGAATTTGTTTTATTTTTTGCATATTTATATGCCTCCTGTTATAATGGGGTTTTTTCTCCCCTAGTTTTTGAAATGTTAATACCACCCAAAAAGATGATATTTGCTGTTTATAGATAGGTGTGGCAAAACATTCTAACACTTCTTTGTCGCCGACCTTATATATACTTGTCGCGTGACTGTTACAGTAATACAAATCTGCTATGAAACAATACCTCTAATTTTAATTTAAAGCATAAATAAAGCTTTTAATCGTTCCAGAACACAAAAATACCCATAAAATCAAAAACAAACAAAAAATCTCCATTTTCACTAAGACAATAATAATGAAATAGCAAAAACATGACATTTTATGGATATCTCCAAAATTAAACAAAACCCTCTCTATAAATATCAATATCTAATAACAAAAATATCCAAAAAAACCCCAAACATTTTAATAATTAATCTATTATAGAAAAGATTATGTCACGAGAAATAATAACGACCCCTGCAGAATCTTTAGCGATAGGAACTCTTCCAAAAGGATGCAAAATGTGCATCAAAGGCGAAAAGTTAGTTCTTTTTGTCCACGGAATCTGTCATAGAGGGTGCTATTATTGTCCGTTATCACAAAAAAGAAAAGGTAAAATATCAGCATCAGCAAACGAAGCAGAAGTAAAAACAGATGAAGATATACTAAAAGAAGCAAAGTTATGTGATGCCAAAGGAACGGGAATAACTGGCGGAGAGCCATTAATTCACGTAAATAAAACTATTCATTACATAAAATTATTAAAAAAACATTTTGGCAACTCGTTTCATACACACCTATATACATCAGGTGACCATGCTGACGAAAAAATATTAAAATCACTTAAAGAAGCAGGCTTGGATGAAATAAGATATCACATAAGACATGATAATTGGAATATTTTAAAAACACCATTAAGTCTAAACATTAAAACCGGTGTCGAAATACCCTGCATCCCTGGCGAATTGGAATACTTGAAAAAGTTAGTAGTGCACTTAGACAAAATCGGTGTGAATTTTCTTAATTTAAATGAGTTTGAAATGTCTGAATTAACCGCCAAAGACATGACTAAAAAAGGATTTGAAACAAACGGTGCGTGGTACAATTCAGTTGAAGGAAGCAAAAACCAGGCAGAAGAGCTTCTAAAATTCGCAGCAGAAAACACGAAAAACATTTCCATTCATTTTTGTAATTCTAAATTAAAAGACGCATATCAGTTCAAGAATCGATTAAAACGACGGGCAAAAAGCATTAAAAAAAAGTTTGAAACAATTTCAAGCGGTTATCTATTAGAAAAAGGCGCAGTACTTACCGACAAAACCCATACCTTAGAAGTATTATTAAAAAAAGTACGTTTAAAAAAAGAAGACTATTTTGAACGCCCCGAAAAAAACAGAATTGAAATGTCAATAAAAAATGCAAAAAAAGCATCAAAACATGGTTTTCAAGCACAAATAATTGAAGAAGTTCCATCCGCCGATAGCTTTGATATGGAAGTAACTCCAATTGGCAATAAAAAAGCAACTTTTTAATACAATTACACCATAAGTAACATTGGCTATGATTATACCGCCCCCGTCTGAGAAAAATATGATGACAAGAGTAGCTTATGAGCCTTTAATAATAAACAATACGTGAATATCATGGCAGCACTTTGGAATATTGTAGTAGGCACACTAAAAGAAGCAGACATAGTTCTAGAAGTAGCAGATGCCAGGTGCGTAACCGATACAAGGTCAACAAAATTAGAAGAATTAGTAAAATCCATGAATAAAAAATTAGTTTTGATAATAAACAAATGTGATTTAGTGCCAATATCATTTTTAAATGAAATTAAACAAAATGTTAATTGTTCTTGTGTATTTGTTTCAGCAAAAAAAAGAAAAGGAACAAGAGAGCTAAAAGATGCAATCTATATGCGCTCAAAAAAAACAAAACTATCTCAGGTATGTTTAATAGGTTATCCAAATACCGGCAAATCATCTATAATAAATCTTTTAGTAAGAAAACAAAGTGCGAAAGCATCATCTCAACCGGGATATACTAAAAGCACTCAATGGATAAAATTACAGGATAATATCAGACTATTAGATACTCCTGGTGTCGTTCCATCCGAAGAGACTTTTTCAGTTTTTAAAAGCGGTATTCGACCGGAAACATCCGGCGACATAGAACGATATGCAGAAGAATTATTAGAAAACATAAAACACGCTCAGGGTAATAATCTAACCGATTTTTACAACATAAAATATGACGACGTTGACCAATTTTTAGAAACTCTTGCAAAAAAGATGGGTTATATGTTAAAAGGCGGAATACCCGACACAGTAAAAGCAGCAAGAAAATTAATAATTGACTGGAACAACGGTGCTGTTACTGCCTGGCGTCTTTGATATTTTTGAATTCAAAACAATATTTTTATAATTAATAAATTACTAATATAATTAATCATTAAATCTGATATTCTCTAAATCTATATATACAGTCACGCACCATTACTTAAGTATTATGAAAGCTTTTTTTAATCCAAAAACCGTGGCAATTATTGGCGCGTCTAAAAATATAAAAAAATTAGGACATGTCATCATGAAAAATTTTATGGATTTTAATTTTGAAGGTGAAATATATCCTGTAAATCCAAAAGAAAAAGAAATTTTGGGGAAAAAGTGTTACAATAGCGTTCTTAACATAAAAGAAAAAATAGATCTGGCCGTTGTTTTAGTACCTCCGGAATGTTCAAATAATGTAGTAGAACAATGTGTTAAAAAAAATATTCCTGCTGTAGTATTAATTACGGCCGGTTACAAAGAAACAGGCGCCATTGGAATTACAAAAGAATTGGAACTTAAACGAATCATCAAAAACACAAAAACACGAGTTATAGGACCAAATTGCATCGGTCTTTTTGACCCGTATGCACGAACAGATACACTTTTTTTGCCTGATTATAAATTAAAACGCCCATCTCAAGGCGAAATTGCATTCATAAGTCAATCCGGCGCATTTGGTGCCGCTATTCTTGATTGGGCAGCGACACAAGGAATAGGCATTTCTCATTTCGTAAGTTATGGTAATCGTGTGGATGTTGACGACATTGATTTAATCGAATATTTCATGAAAGATAAAAAAACAAAAGCAATCTTAATATATTTAGAAGGTCCAAGACAAGGTCGCGCATTATATGATTGCATAAAAAAACATTCAAGCAAAAAACCAATAATAATACTTAAAGCCGGGAAATATAAATCCGGTTCAAATGCAGCCGCTTCACACACAGGAAGTCTTGCAGGATCATACACCGTTTTCAAATCCGCAATAACACAGGCAGGTGCCATTGAAGCAGAAACCTCGGAAGACATGTTTGATTACGCAAGAGCATTAGCCCATCAACCAAAACCAAAAGGAAAAAATGTAGCCGTAATTACAAACGGTGGTGGTTTTGGTGTACTTTCAGCAGATGCTCTTGAAAAATACGGTTTTAATCTTCCACAATTTGAGAAACAAACAATCTCAAAAATTTCAGAAATTATGCCTGGTTATTCCACAATTCACAATCCCTTAGATATTGTAGGTGATGCCGACGTCAATAGATACGAAGTGACCATAAAAGCAGCATTAAAAGATAAAAATATTGACGCAATCATTGTATGTATTTTATTACAAACCGCTCCTCTAGATCCGGATATTGTGGATTTAATTTCAAGCGTGAACGAAAGCAAGAAAAAACCAATGTTGATTGTATCTGCCGGCGGCGAATATACGCAAATTTTGCTCAAAAGTTTAGAAAATGAAGGAATCCCTGCATATCCATCTCCGGAAAGGGCTGTGCGCTCTCTAAAAGCACTCTTAAAAAAAAGCAATAATTAGTATTAAGTTGATTATTATGGATCCAAAAATAAAAAATATAAACCAAAACATTATTTTTATTTCTCTTGGCGGTGTTGATTCTAATATTTATGTCATAGACAAAAAAGTATTAATAGACACCACAACCGGACTTCACACAAAAACTCTTGAGTTTGCATTAAAAAAAGCGAACATCAACAAAGACGAAATAAAATCAATTATCCTAACACACGAACATTTCGACCATATTGGAGGAATAAATTTATTTCCTTTAGCAAAAGTTCTTGCAGCAAATACAACAGCACAAGTATTAGACACGCAAGATCCAAAATTATCCTATTCTATGTTTTTTAGTGGTCAAATACCTAAAAGAAAAATTGACGTAATCTTAAATGATAAAGATATAATTCGTTTAGGCAATTTGAAATTAGAAGTTCTAAAAACTCCGGGTCATAGCGATGGAAGTATATGTCTTTATGATGCAGAAAATAAAATTTTGTTTTCCGGCGATACGGTTTTTGAAAATACTATGGGGCGCATGGATCTTTTAGGCGGAAGTGAAAAAGAGATGGAAGAATCATTAAAACGATTAACATCTATTGATGTAGAAGTAATTCTTCCGGGCCACGGCAACATCGTAGAGTCCAACGGCAATATACACATAAAAAGCATCTTAGACAATTTAAGAATATGATAAAGAAATTTTTAGAATTTTTAGAAAACATAAAACAAAAAGACAAAACTGCAATTATATATCACACCGATGCAGATGGTGTTTGTTCTGCAGCAATTACCTCTTTAGCACTTAAACGTTTAGATTTAACCGTAACTTGCGCTTTTTCTCAAAAATCAGGTCAAATTACAATCACAAAAGACACCGTAAACTATCTAAAAAAGAACAATATAACAAAAGTCATTATCTTAGATTTATCTGTTGATTCTAACCCGGATACAATAAAAAACTTAGAATTGTTTGCAGACGTACTTATTATAGACCATCATATAACATCAAACGATTTAAACACCAAAAAGACGGTTATGATTAAATCTCAGGACATATCTGACATAGATCCAAGCCAGTATTGTACTTCTAAGCTTATTTATGATTTATTTTTACAAAAAATAGATATAAAAGACTTAAATTGGATATCGTCGATTGGAATTATTGGGGATTTCGGAATAAAAACCTGGAAAACCTTTTTAGAATACGCCGCCAATAATAATCCTGACAGTTTAAAGAATTTGTTCGATGCTGAAGAATTTATCACTTATGCGGTTATGTGCGATGGTACAAAAGGACTTAATCTGTCGTATGATACGCTTTTATCTGCAAAAGATGCACGTGATGTAATAAAATCACTTGAAAAATACAACAAAGTGCGAAACGAAATAGATTCATACGTAACTTCGGCCGAAAAAAACGCAATACACAAAAATGATTTAAATCTCGTGTACTACGAAATAAAACCAATCTATAACATCAAATCAAAAGTCTCGAATATATTATCTTCAAAAACATATCCTAAAAAGATAATAATTGTAGTTCAATTAGATAAATCTCGAAATACAATTAGTGCCAGAAATCAGACAGGATCCGTGTCTATGAACGATCTTATGCGAGAATGCACCAAAGACTTGGACGACGCAAACGGCGGCGGTCATATCCCTGCAGCCGGCGGTTCAATAAGAAAACAAGACAAAGATAAATTTAAAGAAAACGTTATTGAGTTTTTGAAAAAAGAAAAATAATTTGTCGAATATATTCATTCTATTTTATAATCCTATGTTCTTTTGCAATATTGCATATAGCACTATAAGTTTTTTGATCATCCCAAAAAGTTTGTATTGTTGGATCTTCCAATAATTTTATTTCTGTATCTATGTGGTATTCTCCGGATTCATGTGCTGGCATATAAGATAATGGTAATTTTTTAGAAACAATCAAGTAATTTGTGTTATTTCGTGTAATTGGTATGTATAATGTTGGATTCGGTATGCATTCAATACCCGCTTCATCTAAAGCAATATCTCTTACACTATGTATGGCTGCAAGCATGGACGAAATATTACGTTCTTTGTCTGAATTAGGTATTGTTTTAATTTCGTGGGGGGGTTGGTTGTAATGTTTTGAAGTTAATAATTCGCCTTTTGAATTACATGTTTGGGTATATGTAGTTTTTACTTAATTTATGTCATTTGTGGTTAATTGAAAATTATCTATATAGCTTATATTATATTTAGTAATTGGTGCCGTAACGGCATATGAGTCATGTCCGATATGACTTACGATAGGCATACAATGTTTAGCAACAGTCATATCACGTTCATTAGATAAATTATTCTTTATCGTTTTTTCACTAATGATAGCAACACTTTGAAGTGCACCCATAAGAGATTCTTTTGGGCTGTGATAGCTATTTTCACCCATTATGCCGAACATTCCGTTAGAATCACTTATGACATATGGGATATTATGTGTTTCAAAATACGCCATACTGGCTCGTATGAATGCGTTTTCATTTGTTAAATTTTCATTTACTGTAGTTATCATATATAATATTTAATTAAAAACTTTATATGTATATTTATGATTCTGTAGTAGTTTAATAGCAATATTAATTAAAAAAATGTTTTAGTTACCAACAAATTGAGAAATATTTTTAGGCGTTATGTTTTGGTTTTTAAGCCGAATAATCTTAAGATTAATATTATAATTAGTAAAGTCCGCATATTCCTCAAAAATCTTTGGATACTTAATAATAATTCGCCGGGCAGTTTCCATGTGCATTTTGGTCTGTCTTGCAATTTCTCGAACCCAAAGCCCACCGGATGCGGTTTTTAGAAGACTAATAATTTTAAATAAATTTACAAGTTCTTTTTTGCTTGGTTTTTTAATAACATCCATAAGTTATTTGTGTCAATCGACGCATATATAACTTATGGTGCTATCGTGCCGATAGAAACTTACTTTGCGTTATTCTTTTTGCCAAATCCTTCAAATGCTTTTAATATTTCAAGAGGCATCGCAAAGATTATGGTATTGCTCTGGTCGCTTGAAATATCATTAATACTTTGAAGCGTTCTTAGGTGAAGCGCACCATTTTCAGAGGATAACATTTTAGCTGCAATCGCCATATTTTTTGAAGCTTTAACTTCACCCTCTGCCTTAATTATAACTGCTCTTTTTTCTCTTTCTGCTTCTGCTTGTTTACCAATAACTCTTTTCATCTCTTCTGGCAATGTTATATCTTTCAGCTCAACGTTGTTGACCTGAATTCCCCAAGGATCAGTAGCTTTATCTACAATAGTTCTTATATTTTCAGAAACACTGTCTCTCTCAGAAAGAAGTTGATCTAAATCA
>WSZW01000037.1 GCA_013139905.1 archaeon | reverse complement strand
CACCAGTTTTTGTTGTATTTACAGACCAATTTATTTGTGTTAATGTGATTGTGGCATCAGATTCAAGAAAGTTTAATGTTTTTATTATGCTTTCCCCGGAACTTAAATTTAAGATACTTTGATTGTGAATTGTTAGATTTAAAGAAATATTTCTTAAATCTCCGCCAATTGCTTTTATTTTTGGACTATATTCTTCTTTTTCATTTCCACGAAGAAATGTATCAGTATCAAAAGTTATTTGTGGTTGGCCATAATTTACAAAAAATCCTTGTTCGTGGCTTTTTGTTATTTGTGTTCCGTCATTAAGGACAAGTTTGGGTAATACACCATAATTTCCTGAACGTGTCGTGTTTGTATAATTATATTCATACACATAGCATTTTGGTACGGTATCACCAAGTGGAACTGTGAATGCTCTAAATGAATATATATTAAGTGCGGTATTGTTGGCGTATTGTACAATTCGGAATTTGTTGGTTGTTGCACCCACGATATCTATTGATGTGGTGTTTGTTATGTTTGGAGCGTTTATGTTTTCTTCGATTAATATCCATTCTGTTGATGTTTCATCATCTAATGTATAAAGATATTCAATAGATATGTTTGAATTTCCAGGAGTATCCTCCCATAAATCATCCCATAATAATTCTATTTTTTGAAGATCATATTGATTATCTAATGTTATATTCAACTCAACAGGATTATTTATTGTTGTTATTCCAGACCATTGAGTACCATCATCATTATCAATTATACGACTTTCATTTGTTTTTAAAAATCCGCCAGAATCTGTGGCGGTCGCATTATTGGAAAGAAGGGCTATATTTTTTGAACCTACATCTAGAACATAACATTGTGAGGCATCAACATCATAATAATTAGTTAAGTAATTTGAATAATCATCGTTCATGAAAAATTCTTTTGATATGTTGACGGAAGTATGATTTAAGATTGATAAATTACCTGCAAATTTAATTTTTATATTTGCTGTTTGGGTAATGTTTAGAGTCTCATTTACATCTACAACAAGATCCACTATTTTACGATATCTGTTTTTGGTTATATTTGTGCCGTTTTTTGGATTTATATCTATGTTAAGTCTAATAACACCCGTATTATTTGTGTAGACTTGCCAAAAATATTCTTTGCTTGTTCCGGATTTTAAGTTGATTAATGGTTTTGTTCTATTATTTGTTATGTTTAAGATTGTGTCATCGGTTGAATTTAGAGTGACTTCCATACCCCATAAATCCCCATTTTGCGCCGTTATATTCGCAGTAATATTAAATGTTTGATTTTTAAGAAAAATGAATTGAGCCGGTCCCACAAAGGTTAAGTTTCCATTACCATAATCGACATTAAATATTGTTGTATTTGTTGTATTTTTATCGGGGTTGGTTGTTTCGACATAAAAAGTAACATTGTATGTACCGGAACTTAATGGCGGGTAATTTTTAGAATAAAAACATTTAGTTGCGGACTCGCAAGATACTAGTGAATCTGTAAGGTCTATTTGTGTTGAGTTTATTATGATTGTGCCATCATTGTTTATTTCGTTATATGTTATATTTGCATATATTTGTGATATTAGGGTTGCATTACCCTGAACGGTTGCACTTATTGTTGCATCATCGCCAAATGAAATATCACCAACGCTACCGTTTATTGTAAGATTTACAACATTTACTGTAAATTGCTCTGTGTCGTTGTAAAAGGATGAATTGTCTGAAAGAAAAACATTAAAATTATATGTACCTAACTGTGTCGCGTTAAATTGACAAATGCTTGTGTTCTCTGATCCGCTTGCCACATCCCCGTGAATCACAATCTCCGGATTGCATCCAACCGGGTTAAATGCCGTGTCATTATAAGTTATATTGGAAGACACATTAAATGCGTTTCCTGTATGCGTGTCATCTTCTATGTTTTCGGCAAGTATGCTGAAATCAAAAACATCCATTATATATGTATAACCGGAACTTCCCAATGTAATCCAGATGTTGTTTATATTGATGTGTGGTGCAAGGATTGATGTGATTGGAGATACATAATCAACATATGGGTTTGTATTACATGATGTTGTAGTGGCCAATGCATAATTCATTTTCCATTCAGTATTTTTTTCATCAAAAGATAGGGGTTTTGTTGTTGTGTTAAATGTTGTATAAATCCATGCAGTATATATCGCATTATCATTAGGAGTAATAAATTCGCAAACTATTTCTTGGGCGTAACTTCCTTCGTAAATAACATAGATATTGTTAAAGATTGCATAATTCGAAGCATCACACATAATAGTTGTTTGATTGTCAATAAGATAATTATCAGGAACAACTGTAGTTATATTCATCACACAACTTTTACACCACCCCCAACGTATATTTGATGATATATTGAACTGTTCCGTATATGTTGCATCAATGTTTGTATCTGAACCGGTTGTAGTTACTTCATTGGTTAAAAAAGAACATCCTGCATGTACATCTCCACCGAACACACCCAAAAAAATCATCATAAAGACAATCAAATAATGTAATTTATACATGAATCATATTATGTTTCAAACCCATATATATAATTATGAGTGGGTGTACGTTTTTGTGTTGTATTTATTAAAAAAACAATGCCGGTTTTACCGGCTTTAAATTACTTAAATATTTACAAGTTTCAAACCTTTTGGCGTCATCTCGAATGGATGTATGAGTGTTGAGTGATTGGTTCTCCTCATTTTTCTAATTGTCAAGGTGCGCTTATAATCTTCTGAAACCGGAACAAAATCAAGACGAAGTACGCCATCCACAAGATATTCTATTATGCCGGAACCTGACAGTCCGTCACTGGTTTCTCCAATTTCACCCGTAAGGACGGAGGTTACGCCAAGCTGTCTTAAATGTTCGGTAAGACCCATAAGTGCTACTCTTGCTAAATATTTATCTGAAATAAACATTTCTAATATTGATATGGAATCCAAAACAACACGTTTAGCATTGACAGCTCTTATTGCTTCTGCTATTGTGTTTGTAAGATTCATAAGATATGAGCGAGTTATTCGATTCATGTCGTCGCCCATAGGTTTGTCAGGAAATATTGGTTTTACGGATTCAAATTTAAGAAGTTTTTGTTGTTCTATTGCATTTAAATCCCAGCCAAACATCTCTAACATATCTTGCTTTATATCATCTTCCCGTTCTTCTGTTGTTATATATACACTAGCTTCGTTTTTAACGGCACCTGCATAAAGAAAACTAGCGCAGAATTGTGTCTTTCCGGTACCGGTTTTACCAACGACCAGATTTACCGAACCGGTTACAAATCCGCCTTGAATCTTTTCATCTAAACCGTCAATCCCTGTTGTAATTCTTTCCATAATAAAAACCCCACAAATTAATTCTATTTATGTCATCGAAGCATTTTTTTAATTTTATTAATTTCTTCTTTTATGCTTTCTTTGTTGTTCGTAGAATATAATGTTTTCTCTTCTTTTTTCTCATTTGATTGTTCGTAATTATTTTGATTATTATCTTTATCATACATATTTTCTGTTTTTGTTGAAACTAAAGTTGAATTATTGATTTCTTTTTTTTGTGGTGCTGGAGGCATATCAACAATAAT
>WSZW01000167.1 GCA_013139905.1 archaeon | reverse complement strand
CGCTCTTCCGATCTACATCTTCAAGCTCAACTTGCGATGATGCGGTTTGGCATTTAGGGCACCAGAAAGTTGGCGCTTCACTTCGATATTCGCGACCGGTTTTGTAAAGTTCAATAAAAGAGCGTTGAGAAATTCTTTGTACTTTTTGAGATATTGTTGAGTATTCTAGTGACCAGTCAGCAGAAATGCCGATTTGAGTCCAAAGGTCTTTAAATATTTTTTCTGAATTTTTGGTTTCTTCCAAACACAATTTTATGAATGCGTCTCGACCCATTTTTTTTGAGCTTACTTTGTGTTTCTTTTCAACAAAAAGGCCGGTTGGAAGACCATTATCGTCAAAACCGAATGGATAGAAAATATTAAATCCGTTCATTCGTTTGTATCTAACAATAATGTCTGCTTGTGTATATGAAAAAGCGTGTCCCATGTGAATTTGACCAGAAACCGTTGGAGGTGGAGTATCCACACTATAGATTTTTTTCTTGGATTTAGAATCGAATTTATTGATTCCTTCTTTTTCCCAGTATTGTCCCCATTTTTTTTCTGAATCATCTGAATTGTATTTTTTTGGAAGTTCCATTATCATGACCTCTGTTTTGCTGTAGTGTGGTATGTGTAATAGTATTTAATAAAATTGATTTATATTTGTATTGATGGTTATCGTTAAAGTTACTTAATTAATAGATAATTAATTTTTAAATGAATTTAATAACCAAATAAAAAATAAAAAAAGTTTCAATTATTTTTCTAAGATTTGGGATGCTATTGGTATTTTAAAATCTTTGCCAGCAAAAGCAGCAGCAGAACTTAAGAATATAACTATTATTTTAACCATATTTATTCCGTATGTGATTAATTCTATGTTCATACCAGAAGAAATTACAAAATATAATGGTGCTATTGCGATAAGACCCAAAATTAAAAATAGAATCATCAACCACACAGCTTGTCCTGAATGATATTTTGCATACTTATTTTTCGTTGAATAGTGTATTACGACATCAATAAGTACGCCTAAAATACCCAATAATAAAAATAAATAAGATAATCCTGCAAGTACTTTATTCTTGCTTTCAGGTACATATTCAACATCCATACATGTTTATTTTTATCTGCGTTTATATATCTTCGTATCAATTGAATTTTAAAACTCAATAAAACAATTATAACATGGTCAAATATAAATATTAATTCGTTATCAATTTAGTGCTTTTGATTTGCATTTAAGCTTAGTTTCCAGCTCTTTTATTAATACGCTTTTGGCATCACGCACGCATTTTGGATTTTTGCCATTGGCAGATGCAGCCATATCGTGACCGCCGGCACTGCCGTTAATTAACTTTTCAATTGGTTTTAGAATTTGAACTAAATCTAATTTTCCTTTAAGGTCGTGTCTCATTCTGGCACTTATTCTAATATCATCATTTTTTGTATTAAATACTATTGCGATATTGCATGCAGATCGAACAAGTGTGAGCGCAATTTGGGATTCAAAAGAACCTGTTCTTGAAAATACTAAAATAAGATCTCCTAATTTATATGCATCCAATCTTTTGAATGCTTTTACTTTGGCGATTCTCGAAGATACGTCTTCTGGAACCCACAGAATAGAAAATATGTCTTCTAATTTGTTTGTATCTAAAAGTTGTACTGTAATTTCGAAATCATGTTTGTCCGCTATTTTAAAGAATGCCGTGTCGGCAACAAGCCCACAGAGAAGAAAAAAGGATATTTCTTTTGTAACATTAATTTTAAGTTCCATTAATATTTGATAAACAAGCTTTGCTGTTGAATGTGATTCCATATCTGTTATTTTGGCAAATGCTGTGTCGTAAAGATTGCCTTTTTTGTGATGGTCTATGATAAATAGTTTTGATTCTTTTGGAATATCTAAATTGCCGATTTGTTCTGTTGAGCAAACATCAATGACTATGTAAATTGGGTATGTTTTTTCTATTTTAGTTAAAATCGGATAAGGATATGTTTTTAGTATGTTCGCGGATTGTTTTGATATGCCTGCCGGTGCTAATATGTCTGTTTTTATTCCTAAATTAGCAAGTCCGCGAGAAAGCGCCACAGCGCTTCCGAGCGAATCAGGATCTGCATTGTGATGCATTACAATTACAGCACTTTTATGCTCTAATAAAACAGGCATCATTTTTTGCAATTCTTTTTTTCGCCTTGATGATAAGCCGAATTTGATAGTGTTTTCTTTGAAGAAAAGATTAAAAATTGAATCATAATGCTCGTTATTTTTATTTACTAAATATTGATTGTTGTTTTTGACAACAAATTTGGAACTAATAAAATCATTTATGTCTTTTATGCATATAGATAAATCTACATTGGTTGTATTCGATAATTGCTTTATTGAAAACTCTTCATTTTTTAAGATAAATTGCAGTATCTTGATTTTGGTTTTTGAACCCAGTATATTTTCTATCATTAACAAGAATTAAATTCAAATATTAATAAATGATTCTATTATTTCTTCATTTTTTGATTTTTTTTTCGTCATTAAAAGATGGGACGAAATTAGTGTGGTCTTCTTTATTTTTAATAGCCCCTTTGTCTTTCAAATATTTAAGATGTGCACTTAAATCAAGAACAAACTTTTTAGTTTTTTCTCTTAATTCATAAACCGACCTTTCAGGAATTGCATTTTCTTTACCATCTTTCACCATAAGTAAATATTTTGTAAGTCCGTCAAAAAGTTCTTTATGTATGTCTTTTAATTTAGGAAAATTTTCATGAACTACAGTAGGTAAATCTTGCAAAGATTCCGGCGGCTGTATTCCAATATATTTAAGTGCGCCAACATCTGCTTTCAAGAATGTTTTATATGTGTTCATAAGAACAGAACCCTTCTTTTTTTGGTCTACTTCTTTAATCAATGAGGTCATTCTTTTTACAAAATCATCAGTCATTTTTAAAGTTGCATCAACTTCTGCACCAAGACCAATTATTTCTTCATCTTTGATGTGTTCAAGTTTTTTTGCAAAGTCCCGTATTTTTTGCGCTTCTACAGCATATCTTTCTTCAAGCAGTTTCTGGTCGCAAAATGATTCTTTAATAGCGCCCGGAACATCTTCCTTGTTCTGCGGCATCCTACCAATAAACATCAATGCAGCATTTCCCGAAGTAGCCATTGCTTGTTCCATGTAATGTCCGGAAGATTTTATTCGTCCAAGTGCGTATTTTACAAATTCCGGAGCAGCATGTAATTTTTGATCCACAGCTTCCTTTGTTGTAGGGATTTTTCCTCTTTGAAGCATTCTTTTTGCAGGCATAAATAAACCCACATCAAAAACAGGAATACCATGTCTAAGTATTGCAACCAAAACAGGTTCTGCAACACGAATATTTTCCCAGAATTCAGTTAAAAACATAAATGCCTGAAGCGTAATGCCTTGACCTTCTTTTAGCTTATAAGAAGTATTGGTTTGTTTTGCAAGTGCCAACATTTCATTCCAAATACGGTCTTTTACTTCTTGAGGTATATTCCCGTCAACTTTCGTGTCATCCATAATGACAAACACATCAATATCCGATGTTTCTTTATGTGTGCCTTTAGCAGTTGAACCATAAACAATCACGGATTTTACGGATTTTTTAAATTTTAGAATAAGTTT
>WSZW01000049.1 GCA_013139905.1 archaeon | reverse complement strand
CACCGTACACAAAACAAGGATGGCACAGTCACGACAAAATAGAAGAAGTATTATTAGTTCTTGACGGTCAACTTACAATTTTATACTTGAACGATAATGAAGAACAAAAAACAATCCTTGAAAATGGCGATTTGGTGCGTTTTGAAAAAACAATGCACACAATTAAAAACACAACAGACCATACATCAAAATTTATTGTATTTAAGCTAATACTTACAGGCAAAAAAAAGACAGACATATTTGTTGATGATAAAAATAATCAAAGTTAGCAATAAACTTTATATATTTAGCACATTACAACTAATAACATACACATAGTTTTTAACGAGGTAGATATCAATGTCAATAGAACAGGTAGAAGCAAAACATTTCAAAAAAGGTAATTATATCATGGTAGATGATATTCCATGCCGAGTTGTTGGCAATTCAAAATCCGCACCGGGAAAACATGGACATCTTAAATGCAAGATTGAAGCAACTGGTCTTATTGATGGTAAAAAAAGAATGATAATGAAACCTGGTGAATCAAAAATTCCATCACCAATAATCGATAAACGAGCAGCTCAGGTTTTAACCATAAATGGTAAAACTGCACAACTTATGGATATGGTAACTTACGAGACATTTGATACACAAATACCGGATGATGTTTCCGGCGTTACCGAAAGCGGCGAAGTAGAATACTGGGTAATCGCAGGCGCTAACGTTATTAGAGCTGTTAAATAATTTTTAATAGAATAGTGACTTAATAGAATGTTGCGTCTTTAGAATTTAATTGTATATATGTACCGGATTTAGGTTTGTATTTATCAATATCTTTTGTTGTTATGTCAGCAGTATGCAATAAGAATGTCATTTCTTTTGTTGTTAATTGTGCGTAGATTGCATCATGTTGATGTGTATATCCATTTGTGTTTTGTTTATATTCTTCGGAAGTTATTATTTGCGTTTTTACTTGGGGTGTATTCAGAGCAGATATTTTTAAGTAATGTTTTTTTATTAGTCCAATATTGCTTTCTTCTTTAGGATCATATACACCTACAAGAATATTTCCATTTCCGTTTGTTCCATTGAATCTGCTGGCAACTATATTTTTATTTGTTTTTGATTTTTCGTCTAACTTGGTTGTATGTTTAGAACCTCGTGTTTTGATATTTTCAAGAATTATACTTTGAAATGTTTTATTTTTAGTAAATGTGTTTGATTGTGAATAGATGGTTTTACCATTACTGGTTTGTTTTTGGTTTTTAGTTAATATATCGACGCCTAAAAGTGATTCTATAACATGATTTAAATCTTTATGACTTGGTAATTGTTCTATTGAAATGTTTTCCCCAACGCGCAATCTTGCGCGCTTATAAATTTTAACATATAACTCATCAAGCGTAAATGTTGGTTTAATCACGGATAAATCAACATCGGTGAGTTCTTTTTGATTGTTAGTTGGTTTGTATTCTGCAAGGCATTCTATAAGAATTTTATTTAGTTTTGAATCGGTTTTGTGTGTTTTTAATTTTTCGTTAGGTATTATATATCTCCAATAATCGTTAGTTTTTTCATCTATTTCATTACTCATAACATCCCACCATCAAGCAAATAATATCACTACTATTAAGTTCTTAATAAACAAACATTTAAATATATTTACCCAATTGCATCTTTATGTTTCTATATACTGAACGTCTCAACTTGATTTCTGAAAAAGAAGACCTTAATGAAGCGAAATTCGCAATTATTGGAGTTCCGTTTGATTCAACGGAAACAAACATTCCAGGGCAACGTTTTGGACCAAATGCAATTCGAGAATCATTTTTATCAAAAGAAACGGGCGCTATAACAACAAAAACATATGATGCTGGAAATCTTATCGTAGTTTCGGGAAATGCATTAAAGACATTAGAACGCCTGGAAGAAACAATACTGGATCTTCATCAATACAATAATAATACAATTCCACTAATTCTTGGTGGAGAGCATACTGTAACGCTTGGTGCTATAATGGCCTTAACAAAAAAACATCCGGATTTACAAATATTATCTTTTGATGCGCATTTTGACTTGAAAAACGAATTTCAGGGCGAAAAACTATCTCATTCATCAGTTATGCGGCGAATTTCAGAATTAGGCGTTCCAATAACAGTTATTGGCGTAAGGACTGCAGGTGAAGAAGAAAAAATATTTTCAAAAAATATAAATACAAATCTAAAAAAAATAGATTTCAAAAAACCGACATATATTTCAATTGATATGGATGTTTTCGACCCTAGTTATGCGCCCGGCGTCGGTGATCCGGAAACTGGTGGGATGAATCCAAAAGACGTATTGGAAATTCTAAATAAAAAAATAAATCTCGTAGGTGCAGACATAGTTGAAGTAAATCCGATGGTTGAGCGATATATAACCCCATCACTTGCAGCAGATTTGATGATAACAATTCTTGACTCACAACAATAATTAAAAAAAATTGGCAGTATTTAAGAAAACTATATAAACAAGCCATCACAATATATCGATATATAGAGGATAATTCCTAATATACCCCATACGGTGGCATTGTGCACAAAAATAAATTATTTCCATTAGTTTTTTTATTGACTGTATTTTTATCTGTAAGCGTTACGTATGCAACACAAGAAGTAACGCTAGACATTGCCGCAACTTCTTATTCAACTTATGCAGGTACGCCACTAAAATATGTTGCAACAATCCAAAATAATCATACAACTGCACTAAATATGTCTTTTTTTATCGAAGGTGCAGATAAATCTTCGTGGATAACAATTTCTAATTATAATAAGTACATAGGACATAATAATAATTCAGAAGTTGAATTTTACATCACTCCACTTTATGGTGCGGTTCCGGATAATTATCCATTTGAAATACAGGTAACAACGGATTTAGGCGTAATTACAGAAAAAATAATTGTTACGGTCCTTAAACGCGAAGATCTGAATTTTACAACTCTTAAAAGTGAAAAAGATTCATACGAACCGGGAGAAACAGTAAAAATAATAACCGGCGTTAAAAATATAGGAACGCTTGATTCCGGAAACATTTACGTAGAGGTAATGATTTTAGATAAATATGCAAACAAAACAGCCATAATTAATCTTGGAAAAATAGACATTAAACGAGAAAATACCGGAACTGAAGAATTTAGTTTTGATAAATACACAGCTAAAGGAACCTATTTTGTAATTGCAACTGCATATGATAATTATGACGAAGTAATTGGGCAGAAAACAACAAATTTTCAAATCGCCGAAAAAGAAATATTTAACACAAAAGAAACCGGAGATTCAAATATATTTTACAAAACCGTTGTAATTGAAGGCGTAAATACAGGAAATACTGAAGGTGTTTTAATTATTCGAAAAAGTCTTTTCGGTTTTGATTGGCTTTATGTATTTCAAACAGAACCAAAAATAAGCTTTGCAAACGGTGATAAAGAATACGTTTGGGAATGTACATTATCGCCAAATGAGACTTGTGTCATTCAATACAAAGAAAATTACTGGATGTATTATCTTTTGATTTTACTTGTAATTGCAATACTTTCTGTTGCAATTTATGAATTAGAGCGACCACACATACAAAAAAAGACATACAAAAAAGGCGTTAATTACTCAGTACATATAGAGCTTAAAAATAGAAGCAAAAAAGAGCTTAAAAATGTTATAGTTAAAGATTTCATCCCGACAGTTCTTACATTTGTAGAATCAAAAGATACAATTAAGCCTACATCTAAAAGAAAACATAAGAACGGAACGGAATTCGTTTGGAAATTAGGTAAATTAAACCCTGGAGAAGAAAGAATAATATCATACTCGTTAAAACCTATGCTGGATGTTGTTGGTGGTATAAGCCTTCCTGAAGCAGAAATAACAGCAATCGATAAAAACGGAAAAAAATATTCCGGAATTTCTGCAAAACTTAGCATAGATTAAATAATTGTTAATTCAATTATTTGTTTTCTTGTCAACACAGAGATAATATTCTTAAATATTAAATATATCAGTTCGAGATATTTAGATAATAAATACTGTATTGAATTAATTATTTGATATTTCAAACCAAATAATACCATCCAGTCAAACGTGCATTAATCTCATGAAATGAGTTAGGGGATTTTGGTTTTATGCGGGTTTTTTTAAAATCCGTTATGTCTTTATTGTCGACAAGATGTATGTTCTGATAGATACAATCAGTAACCGGCACACCATCACAAAGATCAACATCTGTATTGGGAATCAAATAAAATAATTCGCCCCAAAATCGGTTTGTCAATGATTTTTTCAATTCAACTACAGAAAATAATGATGTTTTTATTGTTTGTTCATTAGGGCGCACAAGAAAATATGATTTTTTAGAATCATCTATCAATTTGTTAGGTTTTAGAAACATAACATTATAGCCAGTACCTATTTTTTCTGTCTGTTTGCCAGTAGTTCCATATACAGCCACACGAGACTCAAATAAAACCTCGTCAGATCCAAAACCAAACATTCCGGATAAAGGAACTTTTAAATAATTCATATAATTTATTAATTTTAAAACTATATATTTATTGAGTTCTGTTATTTTTTAAGCGAATTAAAGAAATCTTTAAAACATTTAAGTAATCAATAGATGTTATTGTTTGTTGAATGTGTTTTCATACAAACCCGTCGTAACTCAATGGTAGAGTGCTTGGCTGTAGAAAAGTACGCACATTCGTGTGTGCTAAGAATTAGCGAGTATTCGTAAAAAAAATTTCAGTTACCGAGTTGTTCCCGGTTCAAATCCGGGCGACGGGACTCTTTTTAATATTTAAACTATTTTTATGATTTAAGACCTAAAAATATAAAACGTCAAAGTTTATATAGCAATTTAAATTATTATCTTGTTAATTGATAATTATGCTAAACACAGACAAAATAATAACTGAAATAATGCCGAGATTAGATAAAAGAAAACCAAAAAAAGTTCTTTTGCAGGCACCGGAAGGTTTAAAGACAAGAATTCAAAAGATTTCAGATGCAATTGAAAAAAAAGGAATCGAATGTATAATACATGCAGATCCGACATACGGTGCATGTGATATTCCGGATTTTGCAGCAAAAATGCTTGGATGCGACTTGATTGTTCATATCGGACACACAAAAATGATAAACAATAGTATTGTTCCTGTAGAATACATAGAAGTATTTTCTAATGCAGACATACTAACACTACTAAAAAAACATATAGATAAACTCAAAAAATTCAAAACAATAGCACTCACAACAACCGTTCAGCACGTAAAAAAACTTGAAATAATAAAAGAATTTTTAGAATCAAAAGGACACACAGTTCTAATTGGAAAATCAAAAAATCTGCCCTACAAAGGACAAGTGCTTGGATGTGATCCAACTGCTGCAATTGTTAAAAATGCAGACGCTATACTCTACATAGGTTCAGGTACATTTCATCCATTAGGAATTACAAAAGCAACAAAAACACCAATCTATGTTTTTGATATAGAAACCGAAGAATTAGTAAATCTTAAAAAAGAGCAAGAACTTTACGAAAAAAAATGCATATTAAAAGTAATTAAATACAACGATGCAAAAAATATAGGTTTGTTAGTCTCAACAAAAAAAGGCCAGTTTAATGAAAATACATCTAAAATTGTAAAAATAATTAAAAAAGAAGGCAAAAATGCATGGATTTTAAACATGGAGCACATATCGCCTGATAAAATTGAAGGTATGACATTAGAGGTAATTGTAAATACCGCATGTCCAAGGATTGAAGACGACCTTGTGTATCATTTGCCCATTGTTAATTGGTCCACAATATTACGAATAAATAAGGAAGTTTTATAAACTTAACTATTGATATATAATATCTTAATGGGCTTAAAGGTGGTTATGATGAATGTAAATATCACAAAAACAGGAACTGAAATGATAACAATAAAAATGGATGGTGCAAGACACACACTTCCAAATGCAATTAGAGAAGAACTTTGGAACGATTCTACTGTGACATTTGCAGCATACGAAAAAAAACATCCATACCTAGGAAATCCAAAATTAATAATTAAAAGCAAAGATCCAAAAAAATCTCTTTTAACTGCAATAAAAAACACACAAGATAATATCAAAATATTTGAAAAGGAAATAAATAAACTTTTGTAATTTAGTTTATATTATGTTATGAGAAGATAATATGTCTGATTTTTTTCTAAAAGTAAAAGCTACAATAGAAAAAAATGAGATTATGGGCGATATTCTCTACGTTATTCTTGGTTTTTTAATGGCTTATTTATTTTATGCAGGATTAGGTTTTGCTCTGGGAACACAAAATCCGGTAGTGACTGTGGTATCAGGTTCTATGCTTCCAACCTTGGAGCGTGGAGATGCATTGATATTAAACTCAGTAACTCCTGAAGAACTTGTTTTTGGCCGCATGAACGGCACAATAATTGTATATTATCAGCCAAGTATGAAAAAACTAATCGTGCATAGAGCATACAAAAAAAATGAAGATGGTACATATAAAACCTGGGGCGACAATAATCCATTTGCAGATCCCTGGTCGCTAACTCATGATCAAATACGCGGAAAAGTTCTTTTAAGAATTCCTTATATGGGATATCCTAAATTAATTTTAAGCGATTTGATAAATATGTTGCGTTAAAATTTAACCAATATAATAAAATTTAAATAATGTATAATTAAATGTATTTATTATGGACTAATTGTATTTGTAATAGTTAAAAATTTGTTTTTTAAATTATAGATCTATTAGTTAGAGCATGATGAAACTAAATTAATCAAATCCGTTATATTAATAATGTTTAATGATGTTTCATAATTAGTAGGTAATTAAATGTTAATAAATTATTCATTTATTGGGAAGCTAGCTGTTGTTTTATTAGCCGCAATAATAATTATATCTGCCTTTGTTCTTTTAGTGGCAGTTATATCGTTTAAGCGCAGAAAATTATTGTTTCCAAAAACAATTCTTTTCATTCTTGATGTTTTATATACACCTGCAAAAATAATATGCCAGACATTTTTTATACGCGAAACACTCATAGACGAAATTTTAATTGAATTTAGAAACGCAGTATTATTAGAAAAATATAAACAAACAACCGGGAAAAAAATACTTATCGGACCTCATTGTATGAGACATCCAAATTGTAAATCCCGTTGTGATCCGCAAATAGGTTATGTTTGTACAAAATGCGGGCTTTGCAAATATGCAAAAATAAAAAAAGCATGCGAAGACGCAGGCTATCTGTTATTTATAATTCCTGGAGATCGGTTTGTAAAAAAAATAGTAAAATTACACAAACCCAAAAAAGTTTTAGGAATTGCATGTTTTGAAGAACTTAATGAATCTATGCATGCAATATCTACAATTCTGCCGGTTCAGGGAATTCCGCTTTTAAGGGATGGCTGTTATAATACGGATGTTGATTTAAAAGCAGTTGTAAAAAAATTAGAGGACGATACAAATGTATGAGTTAATAGGTGAAATAATTGTAGGAGCTAGTATAATTGCAATTATACTTACATCATTATCAGTTATTGTTGGTTATTTTTCATTGAAACGAAAAATGATTTTTTGTGGTTTTTTTGCAAATGTTCTTGATTTTTTTTATATGCCATTAAAGCAAATTTATGCAATTTTTTCAGATACAAAAAATTTAGATGAGTTAATGGTTTCATTAAAAAATAAATCTCATTATAAAAAGTTTTTAAAAACAAAAAAACGTGTGATTTTCGCACCACATTGTATGAGGCACATAAAATGTCCAGCTTCAAGTACAAGGGATGGAATTCAATGTATATCTTGCGGTCTTTGCCCATTTACAGAATTAAAAAAGAAATGTGTTGAAAAAGGATATGATCTTTATATTCTTCCGGGATCATCGTCAATAAAACATATTGTATCAGAAAAAATTTATGATGGTGCGCTTTTGATTGCATGTACGTATGAATTAAACAAAGTAATGCGTTTTTTAGACCGTACGGGGATTATAACGTATGGTGTAGCACTTTCAAAAGATGGATGTTATAACACGAAAGTAAATAGTTTAAATGTTTATCAGGCAATGAATATACGATAGTATTATTTCTTCGTGGCATCGCGTTTTATGGAAAGCTTTATAATATTTATTGTGTTATGAATAGTTCTTGAGATATTCTAAAAAGGGGAGATAATATGAAAGAAAGAAATGTATACGACTTAGCCCAAAGGCTAGTTTGTGACTTCGAAAGAAAATACCCGACAATTGCAGTTCGGATGAATAAAGACCAGTTAATGGCCGCAGCATTAATGTCAACATTTACAAGTAATGTTGGCGCTTAAAAAAATATTTATTGGCTTTAAAAAGCCAGTAAAATCCCACCACTAAAAGCTACAAAGGGAACTTTGTGGTAAGTTGCACAAAATCATACGCCATATGGTTTTGTGCCCTCGAATTTGCTTGAATGGGTCCGTTAAGGACCCTTTCAACGCATCATTCTATATTTCTGTTATTATTTCAAGAAAAACCAAAAAGTGTATTTTTATTTTTAAAGAATTCTTTAATTTCTTCATCTATATCTTTGCATAATTCAAGGTCATAATCTTGTGGGAGAAGTTTTTTGTAATTAGGCCATAAATACCTTGAATCAAGAAAATGTATCATCCCGCGGTCTTTCTCAGAGCGTATGCATCGACCTGCAGCTTGCATAGCACGATTCATTGCAGGATATGTGTATCCATATTCCCAACCGCGCGAAAATTTTAAATCATAGTATTTGATAAGTGCATCACTCAAAAGATCAGGTCGTTCTAATGGAAGACCTACAAGAACAACGGCATTCATAAAATCTCCGGGAAAATCAACACCTTCAGAAAAATTAGCCCCAACCACACCAAAAAGAACAGCGCCTTTTTTTGAAAGTCGTATATATTCATCATACATTTCAAATTTTTCATTTTTAGACATTCCTTGCCTCTCAATTAAAACAGTTTTATCCAATGATCGCCATACAAGTTCGTATATTTTATTTTGCATAAAATACGATGGGAAAAAAACGCCGATATTACCCGGAGTTTTATTTGCAATTTTTACAATATATTTTCCAATTTTTTCGAATTGTGCATCCCCGCGAGAGCTATATTTTGTAGTTACGTCATCAAATACCAGCATTTTTCTGTTTTCTTTTGGAAATGGTGTTTTCAAAATTAATGTGTTTGGATTTGTAATTCCAAGTACTTCGCTATACATCGTTGTTGGAATAAGTGTTCCGGACATTAATATTGCCGAATGCAAATTTGAAAATACATCTTTAGTTGCAATTCCTGGATCCAAACATTCAAGTGAGAAAATATAATATGTTTTGTCTTTAAAGATTCTTTTTTTGATTATTCTAGTATATCCGGTTTCATCCGTATTCCACGAATCAATAAATGATGAAATACCAGCACAATAAGAACGTTTTTTTTGTTCGTGCAACTGTGTAGCAATCTTATCTAAATATTCGCAAAATTCGCTTGATTCCCGTACAGAATCAATACATTCTAAAATGTCTTTTTTCTTTAAATAAGATTCATTAGTTTTGGTTAATTTTTTTTTGGAAAATAATGTTAATTTCATTTTGAGATATTCTAAGTCTTCGGCGATGCTTTCAAAACCAGTATCCTTAGCTTCTGCTGAAGCCCGTTTTAGTTGCGTGTCTGTAAGTTGAACCGATAAAAGATTTCGTGCGCGTGCAGGCAGGTTATGCGCTTCATCGACGATTAAAATTATATTTTTTAACTCTGTTTTTATTTTGTTTAAAAACGCATTTCTTATCTTTGGATGAAATATGTGAAAATAATCGGCAATTATAACATCTGCTCTTTTTGCTCTTTGAGAGAATATTTCGTATGGACAAAATCCGGTGCATTTATTTTTAGCATTATCTGAATGTAATATATTATTGTCAAGATATCGAATTATAACTTTAGCAGTTTCGTTTAATTCGCCGTCTTTTTTAGGATATGTATTTTTGTATAGTGCGCAAATACCGTCTTTTCGTTTATGTTTGCAATAATCCTGAAATTCCGATGAGCCCATAAATTCGCTTTCCGGAAGTCCGCAAAGCCATTTTTTACCAATTAAATCAACAACGCGTATGGTCTTTTCGTATTTTTCGGACATATTCTTAAGAGTTTCAATTACAATTTTATGCTGTGCATGTCTAGGAGTTAAAAAAAGAACTTTTTTTTTGTTTTTAATTGCATACTCAACTGCAGGTGCTAAAGCAGCTGCCGTTTTTCCAATACCCGTTGGCGCATGTGCGATTAAAGGAACACAACCTTTGATTGATTTAGCAGCTTCATCAATGAATTTTTTTTGACCATCGCGAATAGTGTCGAAAGGAAATAGATTCATGTTGGCTATTTGTTTGATGCTTTTTATAAATGGTTGTTGTTATGCGTGCCGAAAGGAAAACAGACAATAATTATAGATATATTAATCAAAAAAACACATATCATATCAAGGGAAATATTATGACTTTGCTTTTTGAACAATTAGAGCCGGCGATTAAAACAACATCGTTTAAACACGGTTGGTTTTACCATTATCGCTTAGATGTGGCTAATCTTGATATTCTTACAAAAAATGGTCTTGAACCGCTCAATCACTATTTGAATCATATGTTCGAGTTTTGCCCGGACGAACCTTTTTTAGAAGGAGCAAGATCTTCAGCATTAAAATTTCCGGTTACAGTGGATATGGTTGAGAATAAGACACATGAAGTATGCACTCAAGCAAAGGATGGTCTTGAAATATTAAAAGATAGATTCAAATCAGCACATTCTAAAGTTCAACTTTTTATGCTTGAAAATGACCCAAAAACAATATCCTGCGAAGTTCCTTTGTGGTTAGAGCCAATAGAGATGCAAGGATTGCAGAATCATTTTGATGTGGGACTTCCACTTTCAGGGCATATTGATGTCTTACAAATTAAAGACGAAAAAATTATCGTTCTTGATTACAAGCCAAAAGCACATAAAGAAAAGTACGCATCAACTCAGGTATATTTTTACGCTAAAATGCTATCTGCCAGAACTGGAATTCCAATAGAAAAGTTTTACTGCGGATATTTTGATTCGGATACGTCGTTTTGGTTCGACCCAAAGGATGTTCGGTTTTGAGTAGTATTTAATTTTTTAATTATTAATAAATTATTATATCGTTTTATAGAATAAAGTTTATACTAAAAATATAAATATAAGAAGAAAAATGGTGCTCCGACCGGGATTATCAAGGAAAAACGAGAATGTTTACCGTTAAGTCCTTCTTGAACCCGGGTCCCCGGCTATCTTCAACATGCAAATCTGCCAATCAATAAAAAGTGTCCTCACACGAAGTGTGATGGGCGCCCTGTTGATCGACCTGACTGCAGGTCGTGAAAGGCCGGAATGATTACCGGACTACACCATCGGAGCATCATAAACATATGGTTAAAGGTTATTTTGATCGAACTTTTTAAAAAAGTTCGCCGTTGACTACACCTTTCAGAGCATCATAAACATATGGTTAAAGGTTATTGTAAAATTGTAGATATATAGGATAGATTGTTTATTCTTTTGCTATGGTTTTTCTTTTAAATTCTGAAATTTCTTCACTCAAATCTACATTTGTTACAAGTGCACTTCTGCAACAATAACTTTCAACACCTAGATCATCTAATACTTTTTTTGGATCCTTGCCTGCTAAAACGCCTTTTTCAAATTTTTCCCATTTGTCTGCAATAGGACGTCCACAGCTTATACATCTGACAGGTATAATCATTAAATCACCTTTTACTCATTTGCCGTTTTCTTCTAGGACCGGCACTTGAACGTGAACCTTTACTTGGTTCTGTTCTTCGTGGGTCATATGCAAAAAGAGTTCGGTCATAAGCGTTAAGTTTTTTCTCAAGTTCTTTATTTTTTGTAAATTCGACAATTGCACGTGCTATTGACTGTCTTGCAGCATCAGCTTGTCCATTTATTCCGCCACCATTCACGTTCACGCTGATATCCATATTAGAAACAGCAGAAGATGCTATGATGATTGGTTCTTTGATTTTTAATCTTAAAAGATTAGGTGTTATCATATCGATTGGTTTTTTATTAATTAGAATCTGTCCTGTTCCTTTTTTAGCAACTGTTCGAGCGATGGCTGATTTTCTTTTTCCTACTGTATTTACTATTGTTGTTTTGGTTGTCATCATTCCCACCTAGCTCCTAGCCATTTGCATACATCTGATAGTATCATGAATTTTTTATCTTTTAATGTTTCTTTGTTTGGTAATTTAACATCATCCGCTTTTAGATTGTCTGGTGTGCCAATATGTACCGTTACATTTTTATATGCTGCAGTTCCTGAAGGTTTTGCGGTCGGTATCATGCCTCTTATTGCCCTTCTTACAATTTTATCCGGCATTCTGGGGTAGTGTGGTCCGTGAATCGAATCACCTCTATCCCTTCTTGCTTTAAATTTAGATAAGATTGCATCTTTTGAACCTGAAATTATTACATTTTCCGCATTAATTATTATTACTTCTTCGCCTGAAAGTGCTTTTTTAGCACTGAATGTTGCAAGACGACCTAATATTTTATCTGTTGCATCTATAATCATTTAAATTGCACCTTAGTTAAGCCATTATTCTGGTTGTTTTTCCTTTAGGATTTGTTTTTATTAATTCTTCTAGTGTGATATATTTTCCACCACAAGCAGTTAATTTTTTTATTGCTGCTTTTGATGCTTTTAAGGATGATACTGTGATTTTTTTAGTTATTAATCCATCTCCTAAAAGTTTACCGGGAATTATAATCGTTTCTGTTTCATTTTTTGCGTATTTTTCTATTTTGCTTAAATTTACAGAAGGAATTATTCTTGATGATTTTTGTAATCTTTCAGCTATATCTCTCCAAAGTTTTACTTTGTTTTTTTCAGATGCATGATATAGACTTACAATTATCTGTTTTGTACTTTCGTTTGTTGGCCCTGTTCTTTTTGTCATTTAAATCACTTTTTTCGTGTTTTTGAAATTTTAATTATCTATTGACCTCGAAACGTTGTTTCGAGTGTCAAAAACCTCGCTCAAACGGATGTGTCTGTTTGTGGTGCAGGGGAAGGGATTCGAACCCTCGTAGGATCTGCATCCACAGGATATCTTAATATTATTATATTATTTTTTGCTTCTTAAGTCCTGCCCCTTTGGCCAGCTCGGGTACCCCTGCAAATATAGATTATTTTATTTGGGTTTCCAATTCTTTAAGGTTTTCCGCCATATTGGTTAATGCGTCGAGTATTATTGTTTTTGGGTCAGTACCGGATACAGTTTCAACAGTTAATATGTGTCGTGTTTTGTCTCCTGTAATTGTTACGGTATCATTGGATGCGATATCAACACATTGTCGGCAAAAATCACATTTTTCTGGATTGGTAAGCTTCATTGTTTTTTCGTCAATTAATCCTTTAGGGCATGCGGATACGATGTCTTTTATGTTTTTAACATCTTTTGCAATCTTTAATTCCGGATAGTATTGGTATCCTACAATTGCAGCTTGCCAATTTGTATGTTCTTTTCCAGTATTGATAACAACGGTTGCTTCTAAATCAATTTTTTGATTTTCGTATAGTTTTACAATTATGATATCGCCATTTGATGGTTTTACATCTTTATCTGTCGATTTAAAGTCTTTTGCATATACGGTGCAAGGTCCTGATTTTTTAAGTACCATTTTAACTTCGCAAAGAGGACATCCTTTGTTTTTGCATTTGCAGTTTTCTTTTTGAACCATTTTATTTTTATATGTGATTGGAACATGACCGATTCTATGTGCTAGGGTTTCATTGTATAATGCAGATGTGTTTTTGATAACGTCAATATTATCGATAGCTGCAACAGATACATGTTGTACAATGGTTCTTCTAAGCATGTTTGTAAATGCTGGATTAGTTCCATTTAATTCCAGTTTTACTTTGTTGTCTGTTTTTTCAAGCAATTTGATTTTCATAAATCAAATCCTCCTACCACGCCGTCCACCGGCTTTTCTTGTTTTATCATGAGGGATTGGTGTTACATCTTCGATGTTTCCTAATCTTAGACCACCTTGAATTAGTGCTCTTATTGCTGGTTGTGCACCTTGTCCCGGGGTTTTTGATTTGTGTCCTCCGGGTGCTTTTACACGAACATGAACGGCCGTTAATCCGCGTTCTCTTGCTTCTTCAGCTGCTCTTTTTGCTGCTTGCATTGCAGGATATGCTGTGCCTTGAAGTCTACCTTTATCGGTAATCATACCAGAACTTACTCTTGAAACTGTTTCAGCTCCGGTAAGGTCTGTAATGTGAACAATTGTATTATTAAAACTACTATATATATGTGCTTTTCCCCAGCGCATAGGTCTTCTTTTAGGTACTGTTTGTTGTTGTTGTGGTTGTTGTTTTTCTTCGCTCATAAAGGTCACCAGATTATTTGACGGCGGTTATTTCTTCTTTAATAACCGGATCAGCTTTAATATCATTTATCACGTCTTTTGTATTTTTAGTTTCTGTATTTTTGATTTTTACTTCTTCTTTTTTAACGTCTTCTACTTTAGTTTCTGCTTTTTTTGGTGTTGAAACTTCTTTTTTTTCTGTTTTAGTTTCTGTTTTATCTTCCACAGGAACAAATATTTTTTGAAGACTTGAGTTTGAAGCAAAAGATATATCTTTTTCTTCGTTAATTTTTACAATGTAGGATGGAGTTTTTATTTTTTGATTATTTATTTTTATGTGTCCATGGACTATAAATTGTCTTGCTTGTTTTGGTGTGTTTGCAAGTTTTGCTTTTACAATGATAGTTTGTAATCGTCTATCTAAAAGTTTTTCTGCTTTTAAATCCAATACATCATCAATTGTAGCGGTTTTATCTAAAAGACCACGAGATGATAATTTGTTTAGAAGAATTTTTGATTTTTCTTCATCAAAATTTGCGATAAGTTCTCTAGCCCTTCTTCGATAATCAGATAGTAGGGTTTCAGCTTTCCAAATTTCTCTTTTTCTTCTAAGACCGTATGTTTGTTTGATTTTTTTCTCGGAATCAATTCTTTCTTTATCCCAAGGTCTATTTGGTCGTGCATATCTTTTTTTTGATTTTTTTGGATCGCCCATTTAATTCACCGAAAAATATTACTTACCTTTTTTTGCGTTCTTATTTCTTTGAACGCCGACGGTAGCTCCATGTCTGAATGATGATTTAGTTCTTTGACCTCGTGTAGGAAGTCCGTGTTCGTGTCTGATTCCTCTGTATGCACGTATTTTTCTTAGTCTATTAACATCATCTCTTAGTTGCATGGTTATATCTGAAACAGTTATATGTTTATCTAAACCAGTTTTATAATCTTTTTGACGATTTAAAAGCCATGCAGGAATACCTGATTCTACGGGATTTTTGATTATGTTTTCTAGTTTTTCAAGATCTTTTTCGCTTTGATCTTTAAGCTTGCTTCTGTGGTCGTATTTACCAACATGCAATACTGCTCTTGAAAGATTGTATCCGACCCCTTTTATTGCTGTTAAAGCCATGCCTAATGACATGTTTCCATCAAGATCCGTACCCATAACTCTTATAATTTCTTTATTGCTTGACATAATATTTCACTTGAAATTTTTCATTTATAACAAATCCACAGAAAACATAAGATGGAGCTATTTATGCACAAACTTATTTTTGTTGTTTGTGCGACCGGCATATGATGTGTTTTTGTAAGTATACTATCTTTACAGGATAACTTTATAAAGGTTATGATTGTGCGTTGTATTTATTATAATTTACATCCGTCGTCGGATGTAGGGGTAAGCACACCATTGTATCGAATTATGACATTTTTACAATTAGTAGACACATCAACAAATAAAAAATCATCACAAGTAGAAATAATACCACAAGTATTATTTGTTGCTATTGCAAAATCGCCAACCTCTAAATTAGAATCATCAATGGAAAGTTTGCATGATTGGTAATCTTGATTGTATATGTATGCATCCGTAAGATTTATATCGGCATCTCCAACATTTTGTATACTAATAGTAGTTTTATTAGTATCATAGATACTTACAGATACGATATCGGCTCTGGCCGTTGCACAATAAGTTCTCGTGTCGTCCTCATGATCGCTTTTTTCAAGATTATTATTTGCAATGGGAGTTATCCAGTTAACAATTATTGCAGAAAGTGCAATACTAAATACGAGTAAAAGTGTTGTTGCAACTATAGGGGATACAGCTTTGTTTTTCATAATGTATAAATTATGTAGTGGCTCATATATATAATTAATAAAATATTAAAAAAAAGAAAGAAATGTGCAGTTAATTAAACTGCACAATCAATAAATATTCTACAAATTACATTCAGATATTAATGTTATTTATGAACAAGCAGTTGGATTTAACCATTCGTCGTAAATTCCACCGCATGTAGTTGTTACTCTTACGGATGCTATGCATGTGTTATCCCAACCGGTTGTGATGTCAGTACAATTTATTGGTCCGTAATTTTTAAGATCACCAACCTCTAATTCAAATTCTGTTGAGGAAATAATACATGCAAGACCCGTAGAATCATATGCAATTACTTTCTTTAGTGTTGTATTTGCCTGACCATTGTTTTCTACATTTACAGTTACATTATCTATTGTGTGTGTTACGCCAGATGTTGTTGGAATGTTTACTGTTTGTCTAGAACATTCAATAACTGTATCGGTATTTGCCGATGCACTTGTTGTCGTGTCTTTTGTGTATGTATTCATCCAACTCATAATCATAGTTGATACAGCAACCGTAAATACGATTAAAAGTACTACCGCAATTAGTGGACTCACACCTTTTCTTATATTCATAATCTTTACCTCCCTTAAAATAATTAAGGTTTATTTTTAATTAATATATGTGAGCACATCATATATAAAGTTTTGTTAAATTTGAATAAATTATTATGTCGGATAGTGAATTAGAAAATGTGTAATTACAAACCAAATATTAATCCATGCCAAATATTTTTCTAAAAAATGTTGCAGCTGGGATTGAAACTATTATGTATAAACCAAGCCATGTAACTTCTCGGCCCGCAAATGGAAGCCAGAATGGTAATGTAAATGGAGTTCCGGAATATATGGTAGGAAGCCATGCAAAAATTAAAAGAACAGGAACCATAGATACAATCATAGGTTTCATAGTCATCATCATTTGTTTATGTTGAAGTTTCAACATTTCATCAAATGATTTTTTAAGTTCTTTAGGATTATTATTATTTTTAGCATCTTTTTGTTTTTTTTGAAGTATTTTCATTTCTTCCTTCAGGGTTCTAAGTTTAGCAGGGTCAATCATAAGTTTTTGTATGTATGCAAAAAGAAAAGCAACAAAAATAGATACGGCTGCAATTTCATAAATTTCCCCGTATACTGCGAATGGACTAAACATCGTATTAAGAATCGCACCTGTAATTGCTACCATATTAAATCACATTCATTTACCCATGAACTTTCTTAGCATTGGATGCATATCTTCCATTTGCTGTTGTGCTAATTGTTCGTATAATTGGTATATAATCATAACTGCCAGTAGTAATCCTGTTCCTGATGTAAGTGCACCGGAAAAATCAGTAAATGCCGCTAAAAATCCCACAAAAGCACCACCAAGAACCGCAAGAGCTGGAATGTATCTATCTAAAACACGTTCAATTACTCGCGTATCTCTTCTAAATCCAGGGATTTGCATGCCACTGTTTTGGATTTGTTTTGCAACACTTTTAGAATCCATGCCAGATGTAGAAACCCAGAATATTGAAAATATCATACTTACAACAACCATGAATGTAGTGTATGCGACTACCCTATATACATCAGTTGGTATTACTGCACCCTGAATTAAATTCCACATAAATTCTCTTGGAGGATTTAGATAATACATAACGCCGGATAGTGGAGTTCCTGACGCAGCATCAAATGTACCAAGTATTGTAATTCCTTTTGAAGCTATTAATTTAGCCCACATTTGTAAATTTATCAAAAGTGCAGATGTAAGTATTACGGGCATAACGGACGTATAAATGAATTTTAATGGCCATTTTCTACCAAAACCCCTAACAGCACCAAAAGCTAGCGGTATTTCTACACGCATAGATTGTGCATAAAGTACTAATGAAAATATTAAAACCGTTGAAATTAATGGCAATACATAAACACTAATAGTATCAAAACTTGCAGCACCGCTAACAAGAGTTTGTAATAATGCAGGTATTACACCAACAAATTCACCGGTTGGTGTGGTTATAATACTGAATGTTTGTATGAATAATGCGCTTGACACTCCAGCTGCAATGAATAAAGAGACACCTGATCCAAAACCCCATTTAGATACAATTTCGTCTAAAAAGATAACTAACCAACCGCCAAGAGCAATTTGAAATATTACCATACCAACCGTGAATGGATCCCATGAAGATGGTGGTATTGCGCCAAAAAGAGTATATGCAATAGCTTCAACAATAGCGAATGTAAATGCTAAAAGTTTTTGTGTTCCCTGAAACATTATTTTTCCGTGATGTGTTGCTAAATCCCAACCGATTATTTTGGCACCTACAAGCAATTGTAATATAATACTTGCAGTAACAATAGGTCCAATACCAAGTGTTAGTAATGAACCAAAACTAGCACCCAAAAGTGTTGCAATTTGTGAAAATTGAGATAAACCTGCGTCAGAAATTCCCCAAATAGGTATTTGAGTTAGAGAAAAATAAATAAGAAGAACAGAAAGCGTCCATTTTAATTTTTGATTAAGTGTGAGTCTTTTGTCTGGTGATGAAACACCGGGCAATTTTTGTAATAAAATTTCGTAATTCAATTAACACACCTAAAGAACTTGTGCTTCACCATTTACATTTTTTATTTTTTCTTCAGCTTTTTTAGAGAAACTTTTAGCTTTAATGGTAATGCTAGTAGTTAATTTTCCGGAACCAAGTATTTTATCGTATCCTAATTTTGATGCATCAAATAAAATTTTTCCATTTTCTTTTGTAGCAATTTTATTTATAATATAATTGTCCATGTTTTTTTCTATTTCTGAAAGATTAATTGTTGTAGGTATTACTTTTACGGCAACGGGTATTTTGAAACCAACAGATCCGATTCGTTTTCCGTATTTATTAACCCAAGACATTCTTTGCTGACCTTTTTTACCTCGGCCGGCATTACCTACACCACCGCGACTGCCTGCACCTCTGTGCTTTTTAGGGTGTCCCCAGCCATAGGTTCTTGAACCTCTTAATTTACGTACTTTTTTTGTTCTGTTTGTTGTCATTTTAAATCACTTAAATCATTCTTTTAACAATATCGTTTATTTTTTCGCCTCTATAACCCAAAGCACCGCCTTGGTTGAAGCCTTTTTTTACACCGCCACGTTCATATCCGTGAATTGGTGGGTGTAGGCGATAAACTTTACCGTCTTTATTTTTTGCTTCAAGGCTTTTTTTAACTTCATCGGAAACTTCGCCCCATGTGATGAAGTCTTTTACTTTTTTAATCATACCTTCATATACCGGATTTTTAGGAACTAAAACACAATGATTTGGTTTTGTTAATCTTAGCATCTCAAGGGTCTCGTTTATTTGACCTTTTTTGTCTGCTGCCCCTCTGACACGTAAAACTGCGTACATTATCATTACCTCTTATTGTTTTATACCTTCAATAAGGCCTACTTTTTCTTTATCTTCTTCTAAAACTTTAAGTTTGTTAAGTTTTTCAAAAGAAGCCATTATAGCCATTATAAAGTTAAGTCTTGTTTGTGTTGGTCCTCTTGTTTTAGACCATATATCGGTTATTCCTGCTAGTTTCATAAGTTTTTTTGCTTCATTTGCAACAACAAGACCCATACCTTTTGGTGCCGGTATAAGATCTACAGAAACTGCACCTCTTTTACTGGTCATTTTAAATGGTATAGAGTGACTACCTTTACAAGAGCATTCCCATGATCCGCAACCTCTGCGAATAGTCATTATGTTTAATTTTGCCTTTTTTTGTGCTTTTTCAATTGCTATTCGGGCATCAAGACCTGAAGCGTATCCAAGACCAAGTAGTCCATTTTCATTACCAACAGCAACAAAAGCTCTTAGTGTTCTTTTTCTACCGGATTGATGCATTCTGGTTGTAACTCTTACCGGAGTTCTTTTTTTACCGCCACCTTTTCCCGGAACACCACCAAGATAGATTATTTCATCTTTAAGCTCGGGCAATAAATAATCAACGATTTGTGGTTCTCTTATTTTATCTCCGTTGTCAAAAATTTCTTTTATGGATGTTATTTCTCCGTTTAATACTTTTCTGCCTAATCCCGTTTTAGGAATCCAGGAATTATCAACAGTATTTTTTGAATCTTCTCTCATCATTATCACATATATTTATTTTTTTGTTTTTATTGTCTTTTTTATGGCTGGTTTGTATGCCGTAATTTTGGTTTTTGTGGTTTTAAAATCATCAGATAGTTTTGTTTTTCTGTATTTGTCTATTTGTGCACCGGAAATTTTATCTTCGCTAGGAAATACTTTATCCTCTGTATCTATTTTAATTCCGCCATCAATGATGCCTTTAATTACAGCATATATTTTTGTTCCATATCTCATTGTTTGAAGGCCGGAATCAATAATAACGTGTGTAACTTTATGTTCTTTTGCTTTTTTTGCTAAAAGATAACCGGTTAAATAAGCGGCAGGCATATTTTTTTTGGAGTGTTTCCATGCAAAAGTTTCAAGTTCGTTTGAATTAACTCCAACAATGGTTTTATCTCCGGTTTCCTTATAATTTATAATTTGTGTCAATATTTGGTTATTTGTATTTCTAATGACGAGTCTTGTTTTTTTAGACTGTAATAATTGAAGTCGTTTCTTATAATTAGTTTTGCCTTCTCGTCGTCTTTTAAAATGTAATAAGTATCTTGCGTTTTGCATAATTCATCTTCTCTCTTAGTTTTTTAATTTGAAGTTTAAGGTATGCTTTATCTTTTATTCGACCAGCAGTAGCCCAAGTATATAATCGTCGATATTCTTTTATTGTTATTTTTTCTGAATCTCGTAAACTTTTAAGTTCTTTTCTAATTGCGCGTATTGCTTTCATCCATGTTTCTTTTTTAGGGGTTCTTGTATTTTTTGTTCCTTTTCTGGAACCTGGACCTTTTTGACGTCCTTTTTTCTTTTGTTCTTTGATTATTTTGGATCGTGCACTGCTTACTCCTTGAACCGGAAGTGCGCGTAATAGACCGTTTGAAATAAGTAATCTTACATCTTGTTTTGTTATAGCTTCGCTTATTTTTGCTGATTCACTAGGGTCAACCCATACACGGTTAACGCCCGTTTTCATTATTTCCGATGCCATTCTTCTTTGACTTTTAAGATCCATAAAAACACCTAATTATTATCTAATTGAAATTCTTCGTTTGTTGTTGATATGATTAAATCTTCCGTGAATGTTGTGTTGCAACCGGGACATTCGAAAAAATCGATATTTTGTTCATTTCTCGTATTTCCAAGCATACCGCATTTAGGGCAGTGCAATTTTGACATTCTAAGAAATGTGATTTCATCCATTATTTAACCCTTCACTTTTTCTTTTTTTGTCTCTGTTTAGGTTTTAGTTTCTGCAGTTTTTTTTGATGCTTTTTTGGTTTTTTCTTTTGTATCTTCTGTTTTAACTGTAGTCTTTTTATCCTTTACTGTATCTTTTTTTGTAAGTTTGGTTTCTTTTATGGTTTTTTCTTTTATTTCTTTTTTCTTCTTTTTATAAAGCGGGTTTAAAACTTTGATTTTTAGTTTTGTCGCTTCTGCTAAAAGTGTGATTTTCTTTTTGATTCCAACGGTTGCTGAGATTCTTGCTGCGTCGGTTTTTGAATTTAATTTTTGGATGTCATTTATGTTTGATACAACGATATCATTAAGACCGCATGCATGAAGTCCACGAACTGCCGGCGGTACGGAGTATCCTTTACTTACAACACCTTCGCCATTTACTCGTCTTCTTAATTTGTTATCTCGTCCTTTAGGTTTTCTCCAAGAGTCATTTGTTCTTCTTGTGTTTTTGGAATTACCTTCGGACCGTACGAATGATGGTCTCTTTTTTTTCATTTCCGCTCGTATTTTAAGCAAAGTTTCATTCATGTTAATCATCCTTTTTGAACTATGTATATACCATCATGGAATACACGTATATCTTTATTTTTTTTCCGGCATGCACGTTCTATATTACCTGAAGTTTGTCCGAGTGCTTCTTTGTCAGGACCGCTAAGTTCTATGTCTTCTTTTTGTATTTTTACTTTTGTATTTCCGACAATTTTTGCGGTTCTGATTCCTTTTCCACCCATGAAATTATTTATTACTATGTTGTCTCCATCAACTTTTACAGTCATTGGAAAATGAACATATACAATTTTTAGTTTGTATATATATCCTTCAGTAACTCCTTTTATCATATTATTGATATGAGCACTCCAAGTACCGACAATTGCAGTATCTTTTCGTTTTACTGAATCTGATTTTATAATTATTTTATCTTTGTTTGTTATGGTGACATGCGGGTGTGAAAATATTTTAGATATTTCACCCTTTTCACCTTTAATTGTGATTGTGTCTCTATCCATGTTAAATTCTATATTTTCAGGCATATTTATTTGTTTTTCCATAAGATCACTGTTAATATACATATGCGATTAATATTCCGCCAGTTGTTCCTTTAGCAGCATCGTGTGCTATTACACCCGATGGTGTAGATACAACAATCATGCCAACATTTGCTGCGGGTAAGTATCGTTTTTCCCATTTTTCATATTCTGTTTTTTTAACACTAAATTGCGGAAGTATTGATTTGCAGTCATTTATTTGTCCTTTAAGTTTGACTTTTATTTTACCGCCTTCTTTTTTTTCGGCAATTTCCCAACTTTCGATATAACCTTTTTCTTTCATAAGGTCTAATGTTGCTTGAAGCATGTTTGATGCGACATCTAAAATACATTCTTTTTTACCTGCATTCTCTGCATTTTTGATTACACTTAAAGCGTCAGCAAGTGGATTATGTCTCATTTTAAAACCTCAGTTATATTTTTTAAAACCTAGGGCTTTTGCAGATTCTCTAAAACATCGTCTGCAATAAGATAGGCCGTATTTATTAATTACGCCCATACCTTTTTTACCGCATTTTCGGCAAATTGAATTTCCAAGTCCATTGACTCTGTCTTTTGGAACATTATGTTTCATAAATTTTGCTACTTTTGGTTTTTTATGCTCTATTGTTTTTAATGATTTTTTGTATTCGCCCAAAGATATCACCATTATTTTTTAATTTTTATGCCTACTTCTTTTGTGGCGAAGTCGATAGCATCATTTTTTAATATTCTATGATTGATCGATAGTTTTCTTTTTTGTATTTTTCTGCGTTTGATTCTAAAACCCGGTCTTTCTAGAGACACGTTTACATTGAATCCAAGCATACCGATTTTTGGATCATATTTTTGACCTGGAACGTCTAGGTATTCAGATACACCGAAACCAAAGTTTCCTTCGTTATCAAAATTATTCATTGTTAATTTGTTTTCTTTTGCTACAAGAACATTTTTCAAAAATTCCATGCTTTTTTTGTTTCTAAGGGTAACTTTTACACCAATTGGAAGTCCTCTTCGAAGTCTAAATGTTCTTGCTTTTCTGGTTGCAAGCGTTCTTACCGGTTTTAGTCCTGTAAGTCGTTCTGCAAGAGTATATGCTTTTTCAACATTTTCTCCGGATTCCTTTAAAGCTATACTTAGTGTAACTTTAGAAATCCTTATTTTTCTCATTGGATTCTCTTGCGTATCGTTTTTGCTTGTCATTTAATATCACTCAATCTTTAAGTATAATTTCTGATTTTTTATCGCCAATTACAAAAGCGTAATCTTTTAGTGTTATTATCTCTTCTTTATTTTTTGTTTCAATCATAATTTTGTTGGTTTCAGTACCTTCATAAGTCATTATTTTTTTAACGGTACCTACAATACCTGCGTGTTTTCCTTTAGTAATCATTGCAATGTTTCCTTCTTTCATTTCAATAATTTTTTCTATTTTTTGATCCGGAATTGAAATGATTAATGTATCGCCGGTTTTGTATTTATCTTCTTTTGGTTTTTTTGCATCAGCAACTAAAATTGTTATGTTTCTTCCATCATGAAGGTTAAGTTGTATTGCACCACCATTGATGGTTGTTTTGTTAATAATACGTACAAGTTTGGTTTTTGCTTTAGCTGCCGGTATTTCAACAAGTGTTAGTTTTCCTTTATGTGCAATTACATTGAATTGTTCTTTTGTTTTTGGAATTTCAATGATATCCATAAGCCCTACCGGGTATTTATGGTCTGAAACTATTTTTTTGTTAATCAATACATCTTTATGTGATAATATTTTTTTTGCTTCTTTAGCAGTATCTGCATATTTTAGTATGTCTCTTAATATTATTTGTAATGGTATGCATTCTTTTTTTGCGTGAGGTCCCGGATTAGGGCAAACAATGTAAGTTGATTGTTTTTTCTTTACCGGTATGTGTTTGGATACTCCAAGTCTTTTCATGTGCATTATAATCACTCTTTTTTATCGCTTTTTACTTTTTTTACTGCAGGTGCAGATATTGCTCTTTTTATTGTTTTTTCTCGTTTTACATCTTTAAGATTTAGTTCAGTTATTTGTAGATTTGACGGGTGCAAAGGTACTTGAACTTCTGTTCCGGTACTTTTTTTTGTTATAATGCCGTCAATGTAAACCTTGGTATTTTTTAATGATATTTTTATAATTTCTCCGGTTTTTCCGGCATATTCGCCTCGAAGTACTTTTACTCTATCGCCAGTCCTTAATTTAATGGATCGTTTATGATATATGTTTTTAAGTGCTTTTGACAATCCACAGCTTAAGAATACTCTTTTTATGCTAATTGGAGCATTATAAGTATATTTTCTTTGTTTTCGTGGTTGTTTGCTTGAAATCCATGATTTTGAAAATTTTTGTTTCATTGTTACACCTTAATAATCATACGATGGTTCTTGCGATTTTACCGACAGTCGGGAATCTTTCAACCGCTTCTTTTGCAATTACATCTTTTATTTCTTTTCCTTTAGGTTCGTTTTTTTCATCAAGTAATACTGCAGCATTGTCTTGGAATTTTATCCACCCGCCAACAGCTCGTCTGTAAGGCATTGCTTGTCTTACAATTACTGCATTAACTATTTCGTGTTTTATTTTTTGGGTTCCTTTTTTGACTGCACATTGTACTACATCTCCAACTCCTGCTCGTGGATGTCTGCCTTTAGTACCTTTAAAGCCTCTAACGGAGATAACTTCAAGAAATTTTGCCCCGGTATTATCAACACATTTAAGTTTTGTTCCGGTTTGTATTCCTTTAGTTGTTTTTGTGCTTATCGTTTTCAATTCAAGTCACCTTATAGTTTCTCAATAATTATGAATTTTTTACTTTTTGATAATGGTCTGCATTCAGCGATTCTTACTTTATCGCCTTTGTGTGCTTTTATGCACGCAGGATTATGTGCCGATACTTTTGATTTTCTTCTCATGTATCGTTCGTATTTTGGAATTGATCTGGTGTATGCCCATTCGACAGTTGCACCTAATTCCATTTTGTCGGAAATAACAGTTCCACTAAATATTCTTCCTCGAAGTTTAACATGTCCATGATATGGGCAGTTAGGATCAACACAAGTTGTAGTTGGCAAAGTTTTTACCGGTATGCCCGTGTTGTTTATTTTTGCTTTTCCTTTGTCTGTTTTTGAATCGCTCATAATACATCCCATTTTTTTGGTAGTCTTTTTTTAATTCTCTCTTCAGGTCGTCCGTAAAGAAGTGTTCCTTTAACTTCAACAATTATTCCCGAAGGGATTGTTATCATAAATGTACATTCTTTTTTTTGTACTTGTTTTTCTTTTTCTTTTGTTCTAATCGTTATTGTTTTTTGTGTTTCGTTTATTATCGTCCCACAAATGCCTTTTTTTGACGGATCTAAACATTCACTAACAGTCACGTCAAGACCGTTAAGTTCGTGTCGAATCAGATTTTTTTCGTCAATCGGCATGTTTATCCGCTTTTTTATGATGTTGATATGCTTTCTTCAGCAAATCCTTCTTTTATCAAAGCTTCTTTTACTTTTTCTACATGTCTTCCTTGAAGTTCGATTTTTCCTGCTTTGTAGGTTCCACCGCAAGCAAGATCGCTTTTAAGTTTTTTTGTGAGATTATGCGTATCTATGTTTTTTTCGTCAATGCCACTAACAACGGTTGATATTTTGCCGAATCTTTTTCTGATAGTATAAATCTTTATAGTCTGTGCTTCTTTAGAGATTGTTTCACAGATACAAAGTTCTTGTGGTAATCCGCATTTATTACATATTTTTTGCATTGTTAGTCCTTGCCTTCTCATTTATTATTGTATAAATCCGTGCAATTGTTCTTCGCACAGCTCTTATTTTACCTGGATTATCAGGTACACTTCCAACTTTGATTTTTCCTCTTTCTTTTGCAAGTTCAAGTTTCAAATCACTTAAATTTTTTGTGATTTCATTCTCGTTTAATGCTCGAAGATTTTTTATTTTTTGTTGTTGTGCCATAAATATCAACTATTTTATTTTTTTGTTTCTGTTTTTTTTGCAGGTGCTTTTGGTTTTTATTTTGTTTTAGTTTCTTTTTTATCTGCAGCAGTTTCTTGTCTTTTTGCAACTTTTGGTTTTGCTTCAGCTTTTTCTTCTTTTTTTGCAACTGTTTCTTTCTTTTTTACAGGTGTTTTTTTCTCTTTAGCATCTATTTTTGTATCTTTAGTATCATCTTTTGTTTTGTCATCAGTTGATTTTTCTTCCGTTTCTTCGGCTAATTCTTCAACTTCTTTTTTTTCTTCTGCTTTTTTCTTTGCAGCATCCATTGCAGTTTTCATAGTACTAATATTTTTTTCTACTTTCATGATTGCAGGAACGTCTTTCATTATTTTGACACTAACGCCAATAGTTCCTGCTTTTAATACTGCAACTTGCATAGCTTTAGACATTAAGTCTTCTGCCGGAAATCCTGATTTTTTGATATATCCTTCTTGGAATTTTTCAGTTCTTGATCGCTCACCTGAAATTTTTCCTGCGATATCTATTTCTACACCCAATGCGCCTGCTCTCATAATTCTTTTAAGATAAATGCTTACGATTCTTTTGTGTTTCATACCTTTTTCAAGTGCTTCTGCAATTTGTTTTGAAATAACGCGAGCATTAAGGTCTGCATTTTCCAAAGCTTTAACCTCGAGTTGAGGTTTTTCTATTTTGAAGTCTTTTTCTATGGTGTAAGTCATGTCTTGTATTTTTTTCCCGCCACGACCGATTACCATACCCGGTCTTCCTGCGTATATAATGATTCTTGTGTTTAATGGAGTTCTTTGAATCTCGCAATGACTGTAATCAACTCTTTCAAGTTCTTTTTGAAAATATGTATCTAATTCCGCATTTCTAATGCCTTTGCTTATGAATTTTCTTTCAATCATAGATTAACCTTTGTCTTTTTTTTGCCCAATATTAATGATATATTGGTGCTTTTGGTTTGTTGACCACGAAGACCGTATCTTCTTGGTCTATAAAATCGGTTTCCAATTGTAGCGCTTACATAAAGTATGTTTAGTTTCGCAGTATCTATTTCTTTAAATTCTGCATTTTTTTGCGCACTTGAAATTAATTCTATGTATTTTGCAGCTGCAGTTACGGGATAAGTTCCAGGACCTTTTATTTGTGCTTTGTGTCCTGCACCTTCTGTGTGTCGTTTTACTGGAATTGCATTTTTCATGATTATAACATTTTCAAGGTATCTTTTTGCTTTTACAACACTCATACCTTTTATGAAATTGCCGATTTCAACAGAATCTTTTGTGGAGATTCTAATGTTTCTTGCATTCACGATTGAATGTTTTTTTGCGTCATACACTTGTGTTAATGCTGAACCAATCATAATAATCACTTAATTTACTTTTGCCCTACTGATTTGGATGAGCTTGTAGCTCCAATACCCGGTCCTGAGTGTTTTCCGGTTGCTCTTGTTTGGGAAAATTCACCTAATCTGTGTCCTACCATTTCCGGTTGGATATCTACTGCTTTGTATTCTTTTCCGCTATGGATGCCGATTCTTTTACCGACAAATGATGGAAGTACCACCATGTCTCTTAATTGAGTTTTTACGAATTTGCCTTCTTTTACTTTTTTAACTTTTTCTATAAGTTTTTTTTCTGAAGGGGAAAATCCTCTTTTAATTGATCTTCTCTCGCGGCTGGGAATTAGTTCTGCGAATTGTTCGATGCTTAATTTTTGCAATTCTTCTAAACTTTTTCCTTTGAATATAAATTTTCTAAGTCCGTCTGACATATTAATCATCTCTTTTTACCTGTTCTCTTTGCTGCAAATGAACCGCATTTTCTTCCCGGCGGTGCGTGTCTACTTGTTGTTTTTGCAACCCCTAAATTTGAACCGCCGAATTTGTGATCTACGGAATTCATTTTTATTTTAGATGTTATAGGATATAATCGTCCTCTTGCTTTCATTGCATGGTATTTGTTACCTGCTTTAACGAAAGGTTTGTTTTTTCGTTCACCACCGGCAGCAATACCAATTGTTGCACGACATGATGGATTTACGGATTTAAATACTTTGGATGGAAGTTTTATTACTGTTTTTCCTGCATCCTGTGATACGATAATTCCAAATGTTCCGGAACCTCTCATAAGTTTTCCGCCATCATTTGGTATTGTTTCAAGATTAAATACCGGAGTTCCTTCCGGAATTTTACCAACGGGAAGTACATTTCCAATGTCTAAGTTTGCATTTACGCCAATTTCAAAAGAATCGTCGGTTTTTACTGTTTCTGATGCGATGAAATCTTTTTTCATTCCGTTTTCGAAACGTACTTTTGCAATTGGTGCGTTTCTTGATGAATCATGAAGTAAATCTATTATTTTTCCTTTAAGGACTGTTTCTTTTTCAAGTACAGGATAAATTACTTTTGTAAGTGCTCTTCCTGTTGGAACTTTATATATATTGGATCCTTTTCCGCGTCGCTGTGAGATGGTTCTTTTACCCATATTACATCATCCCTAGTTTGGTTGCAATGTCTGTTGCTGAATATTTAGGAGTTAAGCTAACAATTGCTTTTTTGAGTCCTTTTGTTGTTGTAAGTACATTTACTTTTTTTACTTTTACATCGAATCCGTTTTCAACAGCATGTTTAATGTCCATTTTATTTGCGGTTCGCTTAACGATAAATACGAGTTTGTTTTGTACTTCGATATTATTAATTGATTTTTCTGTTAAATGTGGATACAAAATTACATCTAGTGCATCAAGCATTGCTTGTTTGTTTTTGTCTTTTTTTGGTTTTGCCGTTTTTTTTGTTTCAGCAGCTACTTTAGGCTTAACCGTTGTTTCTTTTTTTGTTATTACTTTTTCTGCCATATAATTCACATGTAAAGATTATTTTTTCCTAATGCATCTATTGCAGATTTTGTCCATACAGTTAGTCTTCCTGCGTGGGTTCCGGGTGCCAGTAATTCTGCATTTAATGAATTAACATTAACACAAGTTACGCCTGCTATGTTTGAATATGCATTTAATTCGCATTTAGATACCACTACTAGTGGACCGGTTTTTATTTTGTATTTTCTGCCTCTCATAGTTCCTTTGCCTGCTCGTACTTTTTTTACGGAGCATCGTTCTAATTCGGTTTCAAGACCTATTTTTTTAAATACATCAGCTACATCTTTTGTTTTTTTCAGTGTTTGTAATGTATCTTCAATTATGATTG
>WSZW01000186.1 GCA_013139905.1 archaeon | reverse complement strand
GTATTATTGACAATACCCATACACCAACTGACTCCATTATCTGCTGAAATGTCAACGGTAATATTGACATTCGCATTTAGCTCGGTTGCGTTCCATGTCGCCTTGAGTTTTGATATTGTATTGATTGTATCAGTTGTGTTTGAAATGTATTGGCCTGATGTTGGTTGGCTCTGTTCTGCGCCGAATGATGTTGTTGGCCTATTGGCAGTATAAGAATATAATTTAAGATTATCCAATCGTATGTATGAATTTCCACCACTCCAACCTGTTGCAAGTACTTGAAATTGTAAATCTGTTTGAATTGCTAAATTCCGTGATGGATTTATCCCATCATACAATAACACATTGTCTTTATGAATTGCAACATAATCATTAGTATCCATTTCTATTTTCCAATGATGCCATGTTGTAGTTGTCCAATCATCAAATGGAGCATATAAAGTTCCATAAGTATCATCAATTAGATTTGAATCAGTACCCCCATGACTCATACGTAAATTTAGTTTATAGCCAGTACCAACAATATACATATGATTATGCCCCCATGAAGGTGCAACCATCCAGTTTGCAGAATCAAATTCAAATGTAAAAGGTGGAACTAAGTTAGCAGTAGTAATTGTATGATATATGTTTGGTTGTCCATTTGGGCCATAAACCTGAATGTAACCCGATGTAGTTATTACATTAGTCAAATCATCAAAATCTAAAATGGTCCCATCATTATAATATAATAATGTGGTACTATTGTCACTGCTACTAGTTACTACAGAATTTCCATAATACATATAAACTGTATTGTCGCCGGATGTCAGATTTGACTTTATCCAAACAAGTGCATTAGTTTGTGCCGTGTTTGATTCAATCCAATATGAAATTTGTGTTTCTGTGCCAGTTGTCGCATTATAATAAGTGAATCTTATGTCTTCGAAGTTGTCCTGCATGTCGGAATCCCAGGTCACTGACAGGTTTATCTGGTAGTCGGTGAGTTCTGATGTTGATGAAACGTTTATCGGTTTCCTGTAATCCCAGTTGCAATAAAGACCACCATCCCAGCACAGACCTAAAGTGTCTGATTCGGATGTTGTGTTTGTGTGTGTGCCGCCATTCCAATCCTCGTTTGTTGTCCATAGATTTATTGTAGGCGCTCCTACAGAAAGCTTAGCCACGCCACCGGAAACAGAAATATTTGTGAATGATGAAATATAATCTTCGTTATCAAAATTATCGGTTATAGGAATAGATGTGCTTCTTCCAGTAAATGTAATTATAGAGCTTGAAATATCTGAAATATTAAAATAATTAGTATCGCCAGACGAAACAGACGTATTTGAAGTTACTTGAACATTTCTAAGCACGACATTAGATATATCAACATTAGAATTCGCGCAATAGGTAATTCCTTTAGGTCCTGATGCTGTTTTTGTTGCCGCTTGTGTTGTTGTTTTCGTGTAATCGGTCACCCATGTTAACATAACAGTACTTATAGAAACCGTAAACACAAGAACCAACATTACCGAAATTAACGGGGATACTGCTTTTTTCATAAGTAAATATGATTTTTAAAGATATATATAGTTTATAGAAACTATGCAGAGGATTCGTTGGTGCTCCCGCCGGGAATCGAACCCGGGTCTTGGGAGTGAGAGTCCCAAATGATTACCGGACTACACTACAGGAGCGTAAAAAAGTAAAGATAATTTGATTCATTTTTAACTCAATTTTTAGAGTGAAATAAATACACCAATAAATTCGTAAATTCGAAATTTACGAAAAATTTAAATTGTATAACCTATTGACCTCGAAACTTTAGTTTCGAGTGTCAAACACATCGCTCAAACCATTGTTTTGGTTTGTGGTGGGACGGGCGTGACTTGAACACGCGACAACTAGATATCTAAACTTTTTGTTTTTTACAAAACAAAATTTTGAAATCTTCAGTCTAGCGCTCTACCAGCTGAGCTACCGTCCCGTTTATAAATGGCGCTCCCGGCAGGATTCGAACCTGCGACAACGTGGTTAACAGCCACGTGCTCTACCTACTGAGCTACAGGAGCAACAAATATCCTTTAATTGCAACAACAACTTTTTAAAAAGTATGTTTCTTTATGATAAGAAATCCATATCTTCGAGTTTTTTTGGAAGATATTCTTTGGCCGTGAATTCTATAGATTTTGCAACAAGAGCATCTTGTTCTACTTTTACGCCTAACTTTTTTAAATTAGACAGCTCTTTTTGCCATTCAGGCTTTTTGAACCAATCATAACTGGATATTTCTTTTATTCTTTTTATGTCTAAATCGTTTAATTTGATGTGCGCGCTTGCCGGGATATCATAATCTTTTACGTCTTTTGTTGAAAAACCTAAGTATTTTGCACTCGGAGTTCCTGCTTTTTCTGAGAAAAATGCAAGATTGATTGAGCCTTGTTTATACACGGAATAAATGTAGTACCCCCACGGGTCTAGGTCTGTAAAAATATATACGGGTAGTTTCAAATCATTTGCAAGTCTATTTAACAATCTTCGCTCGGATCTTGCAGGCTGTCCTTTTCCAGTCAATAGTATGCAATTTGCGTTTTTCCAGTATTTTTGCTGATTTAAAAGATTCCATACTGCGTATTTTTCAACAACCAACACAAAATCCGCGGTGCATGAAGTAAAATCAAATGCGTCTTTTTCAACGATTGGAGGAATTGCGCCGCCTGCAGAACCCATTTTCGCGTAATTAAGAGACTCACCAGTTGATTCGTTTACTGTTAGTGGTCCTGCTATAACGCCGTTTGGTGTTGCGATTAGCTTTAATTGTTCCCGAAGAGCGTCGGTCATAACTTCAATATCTTCTATTATTGGGTCGGATTCGGTTTGCTGGTCGTCAAAAGTGTTTTCTTTTGTGCCGGATATGCTATGTTTTAAAGTATAATACAACTGTCTGGTGGATAGGGCTGGTTGTTTTTGCTCTAAAATCCATTTTATCTGTTTTGCGACGAGCAATGTTTGCATGAATTTTTTTGCCTGATTTATGTTAAAATAGGTTCTTTTTTGGGTTTTATCGCCAAGCATTATAAGTCCGGTGTTTTTGTCAAAATAAACATTATTAAGGGATCTTTGTAAAATTGTAAGTGTTGGGTTTTTACCTTCATTTATTTCTTTTAGCGTGTCAACTCCAATGTTTTTTAATTTATCAATTATTTGCTCTGACTCATTCATTATTTTCACTCTCAATATCATCTGAAGGGATGTAATTATCTATAAGCGTTGCTTGTCTTGGTGGTGAATTTTTTGTGTTTTCTTCTTGCTCTTCTTGTTCTTGTTTGATTTCTTTTTTGGTAGTAGTAGATAAAAGACCGTCTTCTTTGTCTTTTTTGAAATCTTCGTCTTGTAAATCTGTTACACTACCACCAATCTCACCGATTTTGGCTTCAAGAAGTTCGTTCATTTTTACATCAATTTGTTCTTTTGGAACTTCGGTTAAATCTGAAAGAGCACCCGATATTTCGCCAATGTATCTTGCGAATATGCTTTTTTTCTGCTCTTGTAATCCTGCTTTTTTCTTTTTTCCAAGATATGATGAAAGTTTTCGTCCTGCTTCCTGTATTGCGAGTTTTACTTCTTTTATTATTACGGGATAAGATGCAATTGCTTCTTTTCCTTCTGATGTATATGGCACCCAAACGGATGCTATGTGGATTGATATTGCAAGTGGACCTATGGGAAGAGAATTTGCACTTTGCTTTAAATGATATCGTTTCCAATCGTTTTGAAGGACGGATTTGGTGATTGCGCATGCAGATTGTTCGTATAATAGCGGTACTTTGTTTGCGTATCTAAAAAGCTTTGCAGGTCCTTCTTTTTCAAGATTTCCGCCGTATGCGATTCCAACTTCAATTAAAAATGGATTACCCTGATACACTGCCGGTGGGCGAGTTACGCTTGAGATGAATTCCGGTCTTAGTTCTTTTTTGATTCCTTCTTTTATTGCATCAGAACCAACAGGAGATAGACAATTTGTTGGTGGATTTTGTATTTTAACTTTTTGCATTGCGCTTAAAAGTTTGTCTGCTTCTTCTCGTGTTATTTTTTTGGGTTTGGTTTTGCCCGCTAATTGTGATATTAAAATTATTTCAGATATTGCGGTTCTGCCCATTCTTGAGAATTCTTCTGAAAGAAATCCTGTCAAATTTTTTGTTTTGCTTACATCGAGCATTCTTATTAAGACACCTAATTGTAAACCTGCAGGATGAGGTTTAATTTCTTTTGATTCTTCGGGAAGTGATTCTACTACTCTTTCAAAATCAAACTTTTCGCCTTCAGGATCAGTATATATTATTCGTGCATAAGGATTCATTATTGCTGTTTCTTGTAAATATTCAGGTATTGATTGTTTACCCCTAGAATAGCGTCCTTTGATAAACATTTCGATTCTTGTGCCAGTGCCTTCGTAACCATCAAGTGTTGTCTCGGTTATAATTTCCGGCTCATTTTTTGAAGTATCTATTCTAAGTTCGTAAATGTGTATATTACCATCTCCGGTTTTAGAATATACTTTTGTTGCTTTCCCGGTTGTTAGTTGAGCATAAAGTACAGCGGCAGATATTCCGATTCCTTGTTGACCCCGGCTTTGCTTTAGTCTGTGAAATTTTGAACCGTATAAAAGTTTACCAAAAACCCGCGGGATGTTTGCTTTTATAATTCCCGGACCGTTGTCTTCGATTATGATTTTGAATGAATCGGTTTTGTCGGGTACTTTTTGTATTTCTAAATAAATGTCGGGTAAAATTCTTGCTTCTTCGCAGGCATCAAGTGAATTATCTACGGCTTCTCTTATGCATGTTAATAATGATTTTTGTAAATTTTCATAACCCAATAAGTGTTTGTTTTTTTCGAAAAATTCGGCAATAGAAATAGATTTATGATTTTTTGATAGTGTTTCTGCAGTTATGTTTGCGGCCATTTTATCACAAAATTATAGATTTATTTTCTTTTTTTCTAAGTATGAATACACGGCTTTATGAGTCATGCCATCTAAAAGCATTAGGATTGCTTCGTTTGCAATTTGTACATTTTTAGGAAGTCCGATAATTCCCACGGTTTTTCCAAAAACACTTATTTTTGTGTCGGTTGATGCCTCAATTTGTTTTCTTGTGGCACCCTCAGAACCGATAATTCTTGATTTGTATCTTTCTTGTGCTTTTTGATTTTTATTGAGTTCTAAATCAAGATATATTAGATGAAGTATGTATTCGTCTGTTTCTAAAATAAGTGCTTCTTGTGGCGAGAAACCCCGACCGATTGCTTTTAGTATTTCTGTAAGTTTCATTTGGTTAAGCGGGTCTTTTGCGCTATATACTATTTCGCCATCTTCGTTTATGTCTAATTTAGCGCCAAGTTCGTCTTCGATTGTCTTTTTGGTTGCACCGTCTTTGCCTATGACTACGCCGATTCGTCTTTTTGGTATTTTTAAGAAAGCTTCATACATGTTTATCCCTTGTGATTAATCATATTTTATTTTTTTGTTTATTTTATTTAATGTCTGTTATGTAAATTTAGATAACATCTTAATATAGTTATTTTTTATTGCGTGCCGATAGAATTCAGGTAGTTATTCTTTTTTTGATGTCTTCTTCATCACATTTAACGCCTAATTTTTTGAAATAATTACAGATGTTTTTTATGTCTCTATCAAGAAAACCGTCGGCATTTGGCTGTTCTTTTAATACGCCCTGACCGACATCGATTATGACCGGTTTTTCGTCATAGACCAATATATTGTACTGGCTTAAATCGCCGTGAACCATGCCTGCTTTTTTGTAAATCAATTCATATTCGGAAATTACTTGATCAAACATTTTTTGTGGGTTTTCAACTTTTACGTTTTTAAGCTGAGGTGCTAGGTTTTCGTCCCCGATGTAATTCATTACAAGCATGTTATCTAGAAATATGTATGGTTTTGGGATATTTACGCCAACGTCGTGCATTCTTATGAGATTCGCGTATTCTTTTCTACACCAGGTATACACGATGGATCTTTTTGTTGGTTTTATTTTTGAAAAGCGCCTGTCGCCCATGATGTATTGCTGCATGTTTTTGAAATTAGACGCGGTTATTTTGAATACTTTTAATATTAATTTGTTGTCATCTTTATCGGTGACTAGAATTATAACGGATTCTTTTCCTTCCATTACGACGCCGATTAGTTCTGAGAATATGCCTTTCTGTCTTAATTTTTCGATTGTTTTTACGGCAAGACCGTCTAATATTCCTTCAACAGTTTTTCTGTCATTAGTATCTTTTTTTGTGTAAGTCATAATTGTTATATGGGTTTTGCATATGATAAATGTTTTGATTTGATTTAAGAATTGGAAATTATAGATAACATACTATTTAGTGTTTGTTCGTCAATAGATAACAATTCTTCACTAACGGATAATTTGTACAAAACAAAAGGACTACCTAACTTTTTACTGTATTCTGCCTGTAATATCAAATCATTCGGTTTTTCAATACTTGCAGAGATATTAACCGAACCTAAGTTTTTTTCAAGTTCATCAAACAATACGTTATCTATTGGTAATTGTATTTCATTTTCTGGTGTTATTGTTGTTAATAATGATGTATTCATTTTCCCAAAAAACGCAGGATTGAGACGTTCAAAATTATGTGTTCTAGGTCCAAATGCATAACTAATAAATATAGTTCCTATTTCTAATTCACAAGGATATTCTTTTAAAAAACAATGAATATTTTTTTGGGCATCCCACACACATTTTAATGCTTCTAGAGTATCATTAGTTAACGGTAATTTTGGATTAGTTTTTTTTATTTCAAGAACTCGTGCATATGCATTTTTTAATTCATCTTCAAGTGGTTCTAATTCACTTAACACACCTAATGTATCTAAGTATTCTGTAATCCCTAAATAATCTGCATCTTTAAGCAGTTCTGTTTGTAATGCTGTAGATGATACAGCATCAATTATTGTATTTTTAAATAAGCCTTTTGAGTTGTTTAGAATATCTGTTAGTATGGGCGGTTTATATGAGTTACCAAGATAAAAATCAGATTGATATGTGTGATATTTAAGAGTATAAAGATTCTTTATTCTATGAGTTCCAGTACACTTACAAGAAGTATTGCCATTTGGATGTATCTGACTTAAAACATCACATATCGTTTCTACTGCCATGAACTAAATTAATTAAGAAAATAATTTAAATCTATAGATTAATACCGATTCAAAGATCTAATATGTCTAGATGACCGTTGTTTCGAAGCCAATTAATTTGACCTTTTCGATATTTATAGGTTATGTAACCTTTTTTATCGCCTTCGTATTCCCAAGGCTCTACTATTACAATGTCACCGATGTTTAACCAGATTTTTCTTTTGAATTTACCGGGAACGGCACATACGCGTATTTTTTTATCTGCACATACTACGTGTGTTCTACCAAAACCAAGCTTGGACTCAATAACACCGAGCATTTCATTTCCACTAGGTATTTTTGCCCTTGTTACTTCAGATCCGGTTTGTATTCTTGGTTTGTAGTATTTTGCCATTAAAAATCATTCTCTTTTTTTAATAGGATTGTGGAACGTGTTATATTTTTTCCATCTTTAATCCCTTGATGCGTGTATGTAGTTTTTATTGAAAGTTTATAAAGACTTGCTGCACTTTTGGCAATTTTCGACGCAAGTCTGGATGAACCAACATAAAGATCTAATCCGTTTAAAACATTTAATTCTTGAGTTATGAATGAAAGTTTGTTTGTTTTTGAATTTCTTTGAACTTCATCTTTTATGAATTTATGAATTTTTTCAGCAAATTCCGATTTTGCCCGAATTTGCATGATAGCTTCGTAATATGCTCCGTATTTTCTTGAACAGGTATCGCAAGTGATGTTTTTTAACACAAAATCCAGTGTTTTTGATTCTTCTATTCCGTTATCTGTGGCGAAAATTGTTACGGGCATTGTTGTTTGGCCTATATGGGTTATTGGTTCAAATGAAACTGATACTTCTGCGTTTTTTTCTATTACTGATTTTGCAAGAACTGTTTTTTCTATTAATTGTACAATGTTCTCATAAACTTTCCATGCGCCGCCAATAGATGCTCGCCCGCATTCGCAAAGCTGCACGGTTATTTTTTTAGGGGCAATTATTAGTTCTTTTGCCTGTTTGGCGCAATTATTACATAATCCGTTGTATAGTTTTTCTGTTTTTTCGCCGCATTTTGGACAGAATTTTTGTAGTTTCATGAATAGTTATTGATTTTAGGGTTTTTTAAATGTGAATTGATTAACAGCCACTTGGCGTACCTGAAAAAAGTCCCTGAACGCCAGTGCAATCTGTGTATGCTTTTAGGTTTGTAAATTCGCTGCATGACATCGAACAATCGGAAACACTAAAAAAATCACCAACATCATACGTTGTTTCGTTGCTTTGTAAAAATCAAATATTATGCCGGACTGCCTTAAAATCTTCAAGCAATGTATCCATCATATTCACATTATAGCAGGCAACAGACGGATGATACTGCGGAATTATTTTGATGCATCCAAACAAACTATTCACGGTGTATGTTTTGCCATGTACCTCACTTATTCTCTCTTTTTTAAGGCCGTATTTTTCAAAAATAAATGCGCATGCAAAGCGACCCAAAGGAACAATGACTTTCGGGCGAATAATTGAAATTTGGCGGTCAATATATGGCTTACAGGCAGTAATATGCTCATCTGTCGGATCATTATTGTATGGCGGCTTACATTTCACAATGCTTGTGATGTATGTGTCTTCTCTTGGAAGATCAATGGATTTCAACAGTTTATTCAGTATTTCACCTGCTTTTCCTATAAACGCCTTTCCTGTTAAATCCTCATTATATCCGGGAGCTTCGCCAATAAACATTACTTCTGCATCCAGATTACCTCCATCTGTAATCGGTTTTATCCTTGTCTTGCACAGGTCGCATTTTTTGCAGTTTTTAATTTCAGTTTCAATCCGCTCTATGACTTCTTTCTTATTCATAATTCTCACGCGTATTGCACTTAAGCACAGGAGCACTTAAACACACATTTAAATCCCTGGCAATTACAGCGCATTTTGCAATCAACAAAAAATATATATTCGCATCAATGTCACTTAAACGCTCATAATTTCCCTGCCCTTTGGATATAATCAGATCAACGCTTTTCAAATAATTGACCGATTCTTTGTATTTTGCGCTTCCTGAAAGAAACTCGTTGTCAATAGTTTTAATCTCAACATCCTTCAGGCAATTTA
>WSZW01000070.1 GCA_013139905.1 archaeon | reverse complement strand
CCAACCGGATCTCCTCAAAACTTAAGCGGTGCGTGGGTTCAGTCTGTACAGAAAATGGGTATGTGGGGAACTAAATATGCAACAAAAGATGATATGCTTTTAGGAAATAATATGACTTCGACATGTGACGGTACAACAAATAATTGTGTTTTGAAATTTAATTTATCTAATTTTGAACAGGGTGAATATGAGTTTGTAATTGCTGCAAATAATAGTGATGGGGATATTGCGGAATCATGGTATTGGATGCGTGTTGAGACGTTAAGGATAAGCGTTCCGGAACTTATGGATTATATGATAGCAAGGGAAACACATACAATGAATAATAAGACAAAAGTTACTTTTTCGGAAAGTTGTGGTTCTGATAATGATGTACCTATTGAGCCAAATAATATAACTAATTGTAAATATGGGGCTACAAGAATGGTGAATAAAATTGCACCACAAGCTGATTGGGAGAGTTATAATTGGACTTATTTCCTTTTAGAAAAAGAAAACGGTACTTTGTATGTTAATGCTAGTATGGTTGAGAATGATTGGTCTGTAAATTTTACCGGACTTACGGCATTAAGTGAAAATGATACATTTTTAGATGGTGCCGGTAATAATTGGTCAATTGTTGAAATAGATACATCCAGTAATACCATAACACTTGAGGTTATTGATGGTGTTATTGCGTATAATAAAGATAATTGGAATGATCAGGAAAATACATATTCAGAAACTTATTTGTTTAATTTAGATGTTTCTATTTCAAAATCCGGCAAGTTTTTACGGGCTGATGATTTAGAGGATAATGAATGGAGTAATGTGGATCTTGATAATGACGGTGTTATGTCTTGGGATGAAAGATATTATGTGATTCTTGCAGACACTAACATATCAGGAATTTATGATACTGTGTATGTGAGCAATAGTACTAATTTTACAAATGCTATTGTGGCTAGTCCCGGTGTTCCTATAAATTTCAGTACTGATTCTGATGTGAATTCAATATATCTTTTGAAGAAGAAATATAATAGTGGATCTTCCGGAAATACGAATTATTATCAACTTGTATATACTACAAATAATCCGGGTTGGCCCGGCAGGGATATTGGTATTTATCAGCCAAATAGTACTTTAAAAGTACCTATATATGTGACTGAGCCATCAAATAAGTCGAAAGGTATTGAAAACGCAACGGTTAGAATTAAGAATCTTGTTAAGTTTGGTTATAATGGTGAGACGAATATACCACTTACAACGTATGTGGATGTTAATACTACTAATACCGGGTTTGCTTTGATTGATGTAAATCTTTCCGGGGTTTTAAATGGAGATTATTTTGTAAAGGTTGAAGTTGAGTATAATGGAGAAAATGTTACGACTGCTACAATTTGGGATAATCCCAGGGTTGCTGTTAGGAATTTTGTGGTTCGAGGTGAAATCGGACTTAAAGGTTTAGTTGACGGCATAACTAAATGGGACGTGGATGAGAATGTTACGGATGAACTTTGGGAAGGAAATTTAGTGCATATGGATTGTAATTGGGGATCATATAATTGTAGTGAGAATAATTTTATATTTTCTGTTCGTATGTGGCCATATGAGGATATATTATATTATAATGCAACAAATGGTATTGTTCTTGTGGATGGAGATAAGGATTATAATCTTTCAAATGCTGAACCGTATAATCCTGCAACACAGCTTGTTGGTGTAAAGAAATACAATAATAATACTGAATTTTTGAACGTGTCGGTATTTGGAAATGATATCGGTATTTCTAAATATACTGTAATACCTATGAATGGAAGTGTTGGTAATATTGTTGATGCATTTCATAATTTTACAATTACTTCAAATAATGGTACTAATGCGAATATAACCATAACTCAATTAGAGCCTTGGGGATATTGGATGTTTGTGAAAGATGAGAATGTAATTATTGGAAGCAATATTTCGAAGGATCAGGGACCGACTCCAACATTTACTGTAACTAATGTAACTGTAAATTTTGTTAATATTAGTTGGAATTGGCCTTCAATGCTTATGAAATCGGGTATTGATATTCAAGGAAAGAATAAAATTGCTCGGATTTGGGATGCAGGAAATGGTTATTCGCTTATAGTTTATAATAGTCCTTTATTACAGACTGTTGAGGATTTAGATATGAATAATCCGTGGAAAGATGCAGCTGATAGTGTGATGGTTATTAATTCGACCACTGGTGTTTTTGTGGATGAATATGCCTTGGGTGTTCCTATTGATGAGCTTAGCGGCAAACTTGTTATTCGTTCAAATAAATGGGATGAGAGAATTTATCTTTCTGACAAAACGCTTGGCGGGCGCAATATAGCATCCATGCCGTGGACTTGCGACAATAATAACGATATGTATGTTGTTAATTTTACTGAACAAAGTGCAAAAATGAAAATCAAAGAAACATGGGATGAAGCTAATTTTACAACCAATCCATATTATATGCTTTTCTTTGACGGGGATTGCAATGGTGTAAAAGATGTCACTCATGCATTATTTGATGATGATCCTGTGTTTGATGACAAGTGGTATCAAGATGAGTATGAACAATGGGTTCCTCGTGATGGAGATCATTCTGAAGAAGGTTCTCCTGAATGGATGGGTGATTCGTTTAATATGAGTGAGCGTTGGATGGATATCGGGCGTGAAAATTGGCCATTTACAATAACTGATTTTAATGTCAATAATGCGACACTTTTTAGTTTTAGGGATTGGTCTACAAAGGAAAATAATTTGACTTTGTGGGTGTCTGCAAATGACTTTGAAGGAAAACCAATTAATGGAAATATATCTGTAAAAGAGATGAAAGGAATGGTTTTTGATTGCGGTCCGCCACAAGAACAAATAATAAGTATAACCAATATTGAGCCTATGGTTGATGGTGTTGGTTATTTCGAACTTGATTTGGGTAATATGTCTATGGGTGATTATTCCATTAGATTTGAAATAACGGCAGAGGATGGTACTAAAGAGATTCTTGAGAAGCATTTATGGCTTGATGATAAGGAAGCTATGGAAGAATGTATGGGTGAAGAATCCACTCCTAAATTTTAATGTTGAGAGGTTGTTTTAAATGAAAAAAATATTTATAATTTGTTTGTTTGCGTTGTTTTTTATGACGACGTGTGTAAGTGCTGTAACGGTTACTACAACGGTTGGTAGTTATAATACTGAAGTGTATAAAGGAAGTAATATAAATGTTCCATTTACTATACAAGTTTCAAATGGTACCGGAACTGTATCTGTTACTATGTCGCCTCAATCGGGTTTAAGTTGTAGTGTATGTACTAAATCACTTCAATTTTCCGGAAGTGGCAGTAAAAGTGATACTTTTGTGCTTTCAGCAGATAGTACGGGTACATATTCAACTCCATTTACTATAAGTGCTAGTATGGAAAGTGCATCTAATAGTAAATCCGGTTCAAATACTATAATAATTACGGAGCAACCTACTTTTACGCCAACAGTTACACCGGATGTATCTTCTGTTGCTGCCGGGGGTGAAGTTGAGCTTGATTTGTCTGTATTGATTACGGGTAGTGTTAGTGCTTTGAAATCTACTTTATCATTACCTACTGGATGGTCTAGAGTTTCGGGTCCTGGTTCTTATACTTTTGGAGATGTTTCGGCACCTCAAAGTGCGTCATGGACTATAAAAGCCAATACTCCTGCTGT
>WSZW01000033.1 GCA_013139905.1 archaeon | reverse complement strand
TGTGTACCGTACTTACAAGTTTTACGTTGTTGTTCATTGTTTCCTGAAATTTTTCAAGATCAAACGTGACGTCTTCTTTGGATTCTAGTGGTATGTGTTTTGTATTGTATTTTTTTGCGACCCATTGCCAAGGCAGAAGATTTGAGTTGTGTTCTATGTCTGTTGTAATTATTATGTCATTTTCTTTAAAATCAAGAGTTTTAGAGATTAAATTCAGTCCTTCTGAGGTGTTTCTAGTCCATAATATTTCTTTTGTAGAATTTGCGTTTAAGAAGTTTTTTAAGATTTCTCGTGATTCTTCGAATTTTTCGGTTACTATTTTTGCAAATTTATGTGTGGATCTACCGTGGCATGCAGGATATTTTGTATAATATTCGTTCATGGCGTTTATTACTTGGTTTGGTTTTAATGTCATGCATCCGTTATCAAAATAGATTGGCGGCATTCCGTTTATTGTCTGATTTAGTGCCGGAAAATCCTGTCTTATTTTAGTTATGTTCATGTATCTCATTTCCTTTTAATTCTAACGCCTGTATTTGAATCTTCGATTATGTATCCATTTTCATCTACTTGTTTTCTTAATTTATCTGCTAGATTCCAATCTTTGTCTTTTCTTGCTTTTTCTCGGTTTTCTGCAAGTTTTTTTATTTCTTTTGGAATTTTCTCATTGTTTAAATTGGCGAAAATGCCTAATACTTCTGAGAATTCTTGGTATGTGTCTAATAGTATTTCAAGAACTTTTTTGTTTTTTCCGGATATCATGTATTTGTTTGCGCTGCGTGATAATTCGTGGAATATTTTGATTGCTTCCGGGTTATTTAGGTCGTCTGCAAGTGCTGTTTTAAAATTTTCTTTTAGTTTCGGAATTATTTCGAGTATTTCTTCATCGTCATTATATGTTTTTTTATCTGAATTTTTAATTGCGAAGTTTAGGTTTTCGAATGTTTCTTTTAATTTTAAATAATTATTTTTGGCATTTTTAGCAAAATCATCAGAATAATCCAATTTTTTTCTATAGTGCGTTGATATGAACATATACCTTACAATTTCGCCACTGTATTTTTCAATAATTTCCGGGAGCGTGAAGAAATTTCCTTTTGATTTGCTCATTTTTTCGCTGTTTACTAAAAGGTGTTCGCCATGAACCCAGTAATTGACAAATGGTTTTCCTGTAGCGCCTTCTGATTGAGCTATTTCATTTTCGTGATGTGGGAATATTAAATCGACACCGCCTGTGTGTATGTCTATTGTTTCATCCAGATTGTCCATTGCCATTACGGAGCATTCTATGTGCCAACCGGGTCGTATGTTTCCCCATGGGCTTTTGTAATAAATGCCTCTTTTAATTTCTTTTTCTGTTGATTTTTTAAGAAGCACGAAATCCTGCGGGTTTTCTTTTTCATATTCGTCGACATCAACTGATGCGCCTATTTTTATGTTGTCTAAGTCAACTTTAGATAGTTTTCCGTAATTTTTGAATGATGATATCTTAAAATATACAGAACCTTCTTTTTCATAAGCCAAGCCTTTGGTAACAAGTGTTTCTGTGAGCTTAATCATGCTTTTTACGTATTCGGTTGCTTTTGGATAAAGGGATGCGCGTTTGATATTTAGCATGTCTAATCCTTTGAAAAATTCTTCTGTGTATTTTAAAGTAAATTCTTTTAGTGTCATATTGTTTTTTTCTGAGTCTCTTATGGTTTTATCGTCTATATCTGTTAAATTCATTACAAGTTTTACTTTGTATCCTAAATATTCAAGAATTCTGACAAGATTATCTGTCATAAGAAAACTTCTGTAATTTCCGATGTGCGGGAAATTGTATACGGTAGGGCCGCATGCATATATTGAAATATGACCTTTTTTAATTGGTTCAAATACTTCTTTTTTTCTTGTAAGTGTATTGTATATTTTAAATTCCATAATAAACACTGTGTTTAATTGATATTTTGATTTTAAATATATTGTGATTTGTGTTGATTTTAATTGATTATATAGTTATATTATATTAGTTTAATGTTTTTTTAAGTTTGGGTTATATTGTGTATACTATGTATGTTCTGTATGTATAATTTCGTATGGATATATGATTTTATTGAATAGATTATAGAATTTAACAAAATTATTATTTTTTGTTATTTTTATGTGTTTATGTATCTATTGCTATGTATTTTTTAGTTAAGTTTAATTAATACATAATGACTGTACTATAGAAATCTTTATATACTCCGTGTGTTTAGATGTAATGTACATACAAACTAATCAGTATTTAATTAGTAGTATTACAAATTTGTTTGAGGGGACAGATTTGTAATGAACCGACTTGTCGGTGGAGAGGGGAGATGAAACATGAAGGAAGAGAAATTAGTTATAGGTATCGCTATTGCAGTAGTTGCAATGAGTTTTCTGTCAATTTTATCTGTAGATAATGCTGATGCTGCTTTTGAAGCAAATGACACTGTTACATCCTTCTGTTTTCCCACTGCCAGCGTGATGTCGCGG
>WSZW01000158.1 GCA_013139905.1 archaeon | reverse complement strand
TTTAACACTTTTTATCAATGCTGTTGATATATGTGTGTATATTTCTGTAGTTTTTATATTGGAATGACCTAGAAGTTGCTGAATTATGCGCAAGTCTGTGCCATTTTCAAGTAAATGTGTTGCATAGCTGTGCCTTAGAGTATGTACATGCACATTTTTTGTTATGCCTGCTTTTTTGGTTGCATTTTTTACTATTTTTTGTACGGATTTTACGGTTAAATGCCCACCCCGGTTTGAGTCAAAGACATAAGGATTGTTATCTGCACGGACGAATATATATGATTTCATACGGGATGAGATTGATGTCGGCAACATGACAAAGCGGTCTTTTTTTCCTTTTGCTTGTCGCACCATAAGAATGTTTTCATCAAACCTAATATCCTGCTTTTTTAATGCGGTTGCTTCAGATACTCTTAATCCGCATCCATATATTGTTTCAATTAAAAGCCGATGCTTTGGGTTTGTAATTTGACTTAGAATTGCTATTGTTTCTTCTTTTGTAAGCACTTCAGGGATTCTTTTCGGTCTTTTAAGATAATTTATGTCAATTTCGCGATTAAGAACATTTCGAAAGAAAAATTTTATTGCAGCGATGTGCAAATTTGTTGTAAGATGATCTTCTTTGATGCTACGCGAAACGATATATTTTTGTAACTTTTCGTTTGTTGCAGTATTAAAATATGGATTTTTTGATGTGAATTCATTAATGTGAAACATATACGATTTTACCGTTTTTCTGGAATAGCCTCGGGATTTTAGTTCCAATTCTAGTTGTTGAATATGATTCATTTAATTAAGTTTGATGTCAGTTCTTTATATGATTCGTGGGTGTTGTGTGCCGATAGAATTCTCAAAGAAAATATATTTTATTATTCTAGCCACCGATATTAATTTAGAATTTTAAATCATCATATTTTTTAATCTCTTTTTTGCTGTGGTTATATATAATGTCATGATGTGCGTAATCAACAAAATAAACAGTACCGTCATCGCCAAAAAATAATATTACATAAGAATTATTCACATGCACGCGTTTATATTTTTTAAGATTTTGTGATAACTTTTTATAATGATTTAAATCGTTAGAATTTAATATTTCGTCTCTTTTCTTTAAAATATTTTGTAACTCTTTTCCTTTGATTTTTTTGAGTTGTTTTTTGAAAAGATGACTATATTTGATTTTTTTCATTACAACATTGCTCTTTTTTCAAGTTCTTTTTCAAATTCTTTTGATTCGTCATTAGATAAAAAAGTATTTGCTTCTTTGCTATTCAATCGTTCTAAATATTTTTGTCTTATTTCGACATTATCAAAAATCTTTTCTCTGACGGCTTCACGAAAAAATTCCTGAACATTCAAAAAGCCATGGGTTTTAGCATAATGTATAGCTTGCTTGTGAAAATCTTCAGGAAGTCTTAAATTAATTTGTGTGGACATGATATTCTGTGGTATTACAGAATATTTAAATGTATCGTTTTTGTTCTAGAATTTAGCCATCTTCGGCTTATCGGCTTCATCCCAAAGCCGTAAAAGTTCGTTTAATTTTGCCGTTCGCATGTCTGCAATTCCACATTTGATTAACGGAATTTCAAAATCAAGAGCCATTTTAGATATTGTTGAATCAGTAGTCTCGCCGGATCTGTGAGAAATTACCGGCGTTATACCATTTTTTTTACACATTTCAATTGCATTTATGGTTTGTGTAACTGTTCCAATTTGATTAGGCTTTACAATCATTCCATTTATGTGGCCTATTGCTTTTTTTATTCTCTCGGTATTTGTAGTTGTAAGATCATCGCCGGTTATTAGTGTTTTTTTGTTTTTAGAAAAAAGAATGCCCGTATTTTTGAAGTCTTCCTCGTGCATTGGGTCTTCAACATAGAAAAGTTTATATTTTTTGATTAGGTGTAAAATAAATTCTATTTGTTCTTTTGTTGTTAATGTTTTTCCCATTTTTTTGTAGAAGTATTTGTCGCTAGCGTAAAGTTCTGATGCTGCAACATCTAAACCAATTAAACATCCATGTTTATCTGCTATTGGTTTTAATGTATCCATAAGCTCAATAAATCCAATATTTGCCGTAAGTGCGCCCTCGTCGTTCATGCCGACTTGTAAACCTTTGTTTTTTAAATTTTTTTTAAGATCGTGATATGTGTCGGTCATGCGTTTTATTGCATCCGGAAAAGTTTTTGCTTTTTTTGGACAAATTAGCACTTCCTGTATGTCTATTGTGCCACCATGAGCGCCGCCGCCAAAAATATTACCTAAAGGGTATGGAAATATGTTTTTTTGATTTTCATCACGCAATAGATTATATATCGCAAAAGAAGTCGCAATAGATCCATTTGCACCTATTTTTGATGTTAAAAATTTAAGCTGGGCATCTATTTTTTTCTGGTCTATGGTTTCGCCAATAAATGCATGAGATAATTTTTTGTTTATAAAATCGCAGGCAACATCTGCCGGAATTGTTGCGGTTTCATGTATTCCCGTTGATGCGCCTGCCGGTGATGCGCATGCAGTTCCGTTAACGTCAACTTCAACAGTCCAGTTCGCTCTACTATCTAGAATTTTAATTGCATGAATTTTATTTATTGTAGTCATAAAAGAATATTGAATGTATGTAGTATATATAAATTCGCTAATCATCCAGAACATCGTGCAAATTGTCCAGGTATTCGCCACAAAGCGCACAGCTAAATTCGCCTTCAAAACCGTCATATATTTTAATTACGGGTATCTTGTTCTCTTTTCTGCAGGAAATGCAACGAATTTTAAAGAATTTTTTATACATAGTATCTAAAATTGAATGTAATATTTTAAAAAAGGAATTTAATTGTTGTTGGTAGTTTAAGTCTAATACCGATAATCTTATTTATAATTATTTTCCGTACGCCGGACTATATTCTAAATTAGAAGATATTAATGGCTCATAATTTGATTGGTTTTCTTTAACCAGCTCTTAAACAACAATGCGTCGTCTTCGATTAATGGGCTTTCGGAAATAATAGTTACGTTGTAGTCGTTTTCTTTTAATACGTCTGCTAACATCCTAAAATCCGGTTCGTTTGATGATATTGGTAAGTGGTGCTTTTCATTTCCGTTTTCATAATGGATTCCGGTCATGTGGCAGTGCATATGTTTTACTCCAATATTATCAAATCGATCAAGTATATTTTTGAAATCTTTTTTTGTTTTTATAGAACCATTGCCACGCGCGTGGATGTGCGCAAAGTCAATTACGGGAGCGACGTTATTGCATTCTTCTGTCAGTTTTGCAATTTCCTCAATAGTTCCGAATTGCTTTTGCCGGCCCATAGTCTCGATTCCGATTTTTGCTTTTGATTCAAACTCATTACATGCACTTTTTACCAGGTCGTATGTCTCTTTTTTTGTTCTGTCCATGTAAAAACCGGCATGGACGACTATTATTTTAGCGCCGCAAATATCTGCAATATTTAACGTGTTTTTAATGTAATTTTTACTATTATTAATTACGGATTGAGTTTTTGACGCTAAATTCAAGTAATATGGCGCATGGCATGAAAGAGAAATATTTTGATTTTGTGCTATTATTTTTATTTGTTTTGCGGAGTTATTATTCAAATATATGTTTCGGACGAATTCGATTTCAAACGCGTCTAAACCTAATGTTTTTACTTGATTGATGCCGTCAATTGTCGTTCTTTTTTTGCAGGACAATGGAATTCCTGCGGTTCCGATATATGTTTTCATGAATTATATGTTTGTTTTTGGATTTTATAAGAAATTGGCAAGATATAAATTTCACATCGCAAATATAGTTATGAATTTCAATGCAAATACGTTTCGCGCGCTATCATTCTAAAATTAGCACAACAAATAGCATCGGCACGTGAAACGGTTGTTGCCACCCCAAATGATATTGGGTATTTTTTGATAATTGTTGGTGCTTTGCTGCTTTTATTTGCAGTGTATCGGTTTATTATGAAAAAATTAAATTAATGTAATACAAATTATAGTTGGGTTTATGAAATATTTAACGAGTATATTTATTTTTACAACTCATACATTTTATCATATATTCATCAATTTCTTGAATTTTGCGTAAATATGCGGGATAATTTTTGCATGCTGCGGTATCGTCCAGAGCAGCATATTTATTATGAACACTACATAGTTTGTTTTCAAAATAAACACTTCTTTCATTTTTGTGCATTCTGCAACCTTTACCATCTATGCATGTAGGTGGCATGATATTAATGTCGTTGAGAAAATCTAAAAATTCATCATCCATAAAATCTATATATTATATGGTTTTTAATGCATATAAAGCTAAAACTACAATATACATAAAATAAATCCGCACACGATTGGTATTACGAAATTATCGTCAATTTCGTAATCGTTTATTCTGTATATTATGCTTTCTACCACGCCGAATGCAACAGATACGATAAACGCGTTTAATGGATTTAATGTTATTAAAAATAAAAGAACAATAAATGTTGCACTCATACCAACAATACTTCCCTCTAAGGTTTTTCTTTTGCTATGAATGTGTTTTGTTCTGCCAAATATTTTACCACCCATCGTTGTTGCGGCATCTCCAACAGCTAGAATAAGAACAGCCACAAATGCTATGTTTGAGCCATACAATAAAATACTTATAAGAGAACCTAACATAAAGAAAAAAGCGCCTTTGCCGGGGAATTTTTTAGAATCTTTTTCTCGTTCAAATTTATCTAAAATCCAATCAATTATTGGTATTTTTCTTGTTTTTGAAACGTGAGATAATATTAATCCAATAATTATGATTGACGAAAATAGAATCAAAACGATTTTTTTTTCTAAAAAATAAATGCTTCCTGCAACAATTACGCCGGTTGCCATGTGGAATAACTGGCGCTTTAATTCAAATTGATTAGATTTTATTTTTTTTAAAACACGAAGTATATCATGTTTACAAATAAAACGACTTACAATTATTCCTAAAATTGCACCTGCAATCACGTCAGTTATATAATGCTGACCTAATACTATGCGCGACAAACCAATGAGCACTGCCCAGATTCTAAATAAAAATACATAATCCGGTTTTGTCTCGGCGGCTGCAAACGCAAGCGTTGTGTGGCTTGACGGAAAAGAATATCCGGAACTAGAATCCGATATGTTAAGTTCTCCAACCGATAAAAATGGTCTTGGGGATTGAAAAATATGTTTAAATATAACTGATAATGCGGTTGCAAATACGATTGAAAACGTGGCAGTAATTCCATTTAATTTATTTTTTCTAAAGTGCAGAAATAATATTAAAATTGCCATAAGATATGCTGAATCACTTAAAAGTTCTGCAAAAAAATGGATTTCTTTTGGAAGTCCATTAAAAAAATATAAGATTGCTAAATCTTGCGATATCATAATTATCCCTTTAAAAGATATACGGCACTGCTAGTTCCGAAATATACTATTATTCCTGCGGTAATTATGCCTGCTGCAATTACGATAAATGATTTTTTTGAATCAAGTTCTAATACCGTTGATAATAATGCGCCCGTCCACGCGCCGGTTCCAATAAATGGAACTGCTACGAATCCAAAAAGTGCAAGTTCTTCATACAATTCGAATTTTTCTTTATTCTTTTCGACCAATTTTGTTATTTTATTACCCATAATTTTGTGTATTATATTCATAATCCATTTTTGACGTAAAAAAAATAATATTGGAAGTACTATAAGTATGTTGAATATTATAGATAATAAAAATACATAAAAGGGATTAAGTCCTTGAGCAATACCATATATAATTGATATTCTTGCCTCGCCAAATGGCGTCATTGCCAACATTGCAACGACAACCCAAAGATTAATTCCATTCAAATAAAAAAGAATTGTGTCAAGCATAAATATCATTTATCCTGACACTTTATATAGTTCTATGAATTGTTAAATATTTTGATTTAACGATTATCCGGCATTTCGAAATCTTCTAAAGTTTGCTTCATTTCAGCATCGCCTTTAATCATACCTTTTTCTTTTAGGTATTCGCGTGCAAGAATCCAAAATACTAAAGCTACGGATTTTTTACCTTTATTATTCATAGGAATTATTAAGTCTACGTATCTTGGATCATTGAATGTATCACACATTGCAATGATTGGAATGTTTGCGTTATATGCCTCAAGTATTGCTTGTTTATCTGCAAATGGATCTGTAATTACTACAACTTTAGGCTCAATGTAATTTTTATAATTAGGATTTGTAAGAGTTCCCGGCATAAATCTACCCCATACACCTTTTGATTCAGGGACTGCTTTTTTGAATGCATCAACCGGTTTGTGACCGTTTCTTTTTCTTGAAACAACCAGTATTTCTTCCGGTGTGTAATTTGATAAAAATTTTGCTGCCAAACTGATTTTATTATCTATTTTAGAAATATCAAATACTGCAAGCTTATCCGGACGTACTTTATATACGTATTGTTCCATTGCTTTTAGTCTTTGTTTCATACCGATATGTATTCCTGAGGACAGGTATACGTTTAGAGGCAC
>WSZW01000043.1 GCA_013139905.1 archaeon | reverse complement strand
GGGGGGGTATGTTCTCCCCAAAAATGAATATTATATTTATATATTATTCCAAATCGCTTTGAAGTGATTCTAGCATGCTTACCGCATTCCATATTTCGGTTCTGGAAAATGCGGCAATGTTTGGATCGTTGCTTGATTCCTCTAAAAGATTAATTGCAGTTGATAATTTCACAACATCCGATTCGTCTTCTTTTTGCAAAGCATCAGCTGCTTCTTTTATCATAGCTCGTATATTTCTTGGAATTCGTCTGTCTTCAGACATTTCACAGATTAACGGAATAACATCTTTAATATCGCCCATAAATATTCACCTCATATAAGAAAGAATAATAGTTTATAACGTTATATTCTTTTTATAGGTTTGCTTTTATTTACTCGCAGAATTATGAGTTATTTGTATTTTTATTCAAAAAATAATAACTTCTTAATTTAAACAAATCGACCCAATCCTGATTTTTTAACTGTGACAGCACCAGAAACATCAAAAATCTGTCCGTCGCGTGCAGCAACAGTCTTAACACCCGTTTTTTCTTCAACAAGTATGGCTTTTTCCCATGGTTTTTTTAGAATCATACCCATTCCAAAATGCTGTAATATACAGAGTTTTGGCTTAATATCCAAAACAAATTTAATCGCATCATCCAAATCCATGTGTTTTGCAAATTCAATATTTTTCCCCTTATTCTCATTTACAAGATAAAGGCAATTAAGTATGAGTATATCAGCACTCGCGTGTGCTTTAGATATTTCTTTAGAATAAATGGTATCTCCGACATAAGATATTTTTTTCGATGCAAAAAATTTAAAACCAACCCCGTAAGCATCGGTGTGAATGGTTTTTGTTGCAATAACATTCAAATCGCCAATTTTAAATTTATCTCCGGCTTTAACAATTAAAACCGAATTAGGCGCGTCTTTATGATAATCTGTAATCTGTTTCATAACACTTTTAGTGCCTACAAAAATACCGCGTTTTTCACGTGCTCCGTGCGTCATAGCTTCTATCAGGACTTGCGCATCGTTAATGTGGTCAATATGTGCATGAGATACAATAACACAGTCAAGCTTCTCTAATGGCAGTTTTTCTGCTCGTGCATAAACAAGTGCTCCAGGTCCCGGATCAAGATATATTCTAACCCCTTGAAGCTCTAAATATAAACCTGCCGTTTTTCTAAGTTGAGTAGTAGTAGCCATCCGTCCGCCACCAGTTCCAACAAACCGAATCGTATCCATAATACCAATTTATAGTTGTGTATCCATATTAATAACTATGTCTAAAAAAACTCAGGAAACTCTTAAAAGCAATCGGATAAAAAAAATAATTGATGATAATCCGAATGCCAGTGAAGAAATATCATTTGAACCAACAACTGAAACAGAAATCATGCAGGATATAGATAATAAAATTCAAAATCATGAAAAAGAGATTGCAAAAAAGCTCGCAGACATAAGAAAAATAAGGCAGGAAATAGCAATTTTAAGAAAAGATAGGAAAGAATTACGATTTGTAAGAATCAGAGTACCTGCAGAAAAAAAGAAATTGGTTGAAGAAAAAATAAAAGATATATTAAAACAATACGGTGGAGATCTTGGAGGCGCATAAATATGATGGAAAATTCAAAAATACAGATGGTTGGTTTTGATACGGACAAAATCGGAGATTTTGAAATGGAAAAAGTAAATGCAGTAATAGAAAAAACATTTGCGGACATATCAAAAATAACAGAGATAGAAACACTTAAAATACATCTTAAGATACATAAGTCCGATGGCGGAAGACATAAGCATTCAGCACATACGCATTTAATGACAAAAACCGGTTCATTTGATTGCGAAGATTTTGAATGGAATGCGTTAGCGTCAATATCAAAAGCATTAGAAACGCTAGAATTTCAGGTTAAAAAACAAATAGACAAAAAAGCCGACGTGCACAAGCATAACGAACGTCTTTCAAAAGATACGTTATGATGCGTTATATTATAAACAAAAATACGTTTTAAATAGATATAAACATTTGTTTAAAACGCATTTTTTATTAATATTCTTAAAGATATATCTTTTTTTTATTTATATATTACTTCTATTTTGATATGCTGCTTCGACATCAGCTACTGTAACTAATCCATCTCCAGTTACATCTAAGATCGTATTGTTTGAACCTACTTCTTGAGCGATTTTAGTAATATCTTGGATATTAACATTATTATCGTTTCCAACAACATCATAAATATTAGATATATTAGTTGTTATGTTTGAGTATATTGTAGTTGGATCGATAGATGCATTTATTTGTTCTATTTGTGTATATAATGCGTCAACATCACCTGTATCTGCAGCAGCAACTACGCTTACGAATAATAAGCCGCCAGCAAACATCTTACCACCAGAAATATTGTTACTTAGATAATTTTTACAATCATCTAATGCTTTCGTAATAGTTGGTCTATACTTTGATATATTTAGTCTCATAATAATCAATCATAAATTTATTTTATTCTTATTAATTGTTATATATAATTTATATATTTTGGTGTCTTTTTGTATTTTTTAGATTATTCAAAAAGCATATTAGAATCTAAACCAATTTAATCTCAAAAACCCGTTCCATTTCAGCTAAAACTTCTTGCCAGTATTCTTTTGCGGCACCAAGTTCATCTTTTTTAAATTTTTCATACCAAAATTTAAGATTTTCGTTTTTTGGTGTCTCTTTGTATTTTCTCTCAACATCTTTTGCAATCAAATGAATAACCTTTTTTGATTCCCAAAATTGTGGTGTTGTTTCTGCAAGTTTATTATATGTTACAATTTTTTGTATTGTCGTTCGCATGTGAGTCGTATAATTATCACCATAACCCATATTCACTAAAAGCAAATCCTGCATAGTCTCTGACCATCCGCGATGGAATCTGCAAATACCTAAATTATCAGTTCCAAGTTCTTCAATGAATCGCTGCGCATCTTTTAAGCCCGTGTCGTGTGGTTTTAAAAATTCGGATCCATAGTGCGTTAAAAATTTTCCTTGTATTGGAAGAGGCATAAAAGCGCCTAAAACAAGATATTGTATCGGTGCAATAGAACCTTTTTTTCCGTTTGCAATATATACAGCCAAATCGCTAAAAGTTATATTTTTTTCTTTTGTTCTGGTTTTAAATTCTATATTAAGTGTTTTTACTGTATGTCTAATTCCTTGAGATAAAAGCGTACCGATGCCATTACCGGAAATTATAAGTATCATTACTTTTTCTGCCAGTTTTTCCTGATTTTTTGAAAAATTAATATCAACATTAAGATCAAAATCTGCAGGCGTTAAAAGACCATGTGTAATACAATCAAGTAAAAATGATAGCATATTTCCAAATTCAATAGCGTCCACTCCATAAGCATCCGCCATAAGATTGATTTTTTCTGATTTTTTCAGATCAAATATGCCGGAATTAGGACCTGAAGCGCTATATGGTTCATAATCGATTTTCGCCTTTGTTTTTTTATCTATTTTTTTACAAAGCGCAGGACAGGCTTCCCCGCAAGTTGCCCAGGATTTCGTATCAATTATTCTTTTGTTAAATTCATCAAGATATTTTGCTTTGATTTTTTTATCATATATTTCTTTTAATTTTTTATCGGAAATATCGACATTCCAATTATTAATTAATGTTTTTTCCTGTAAATTATGGAAATTAACGCCAAAAGTCCCGCCGGTTTTTAGATTATCTACGTAGCGATATTTTGACGTAGCATCTATTGCCGCCTGCATAATTGTTTTTCCAAGTGCTTTTTGAAACAATTTATCTGCGCCTAATCGTTCTTTTTTGTTAGATCCGCCAAAAATAATAGCAACGACATTATGTGCTTGTGCCAACAGTGAACCCATACCGCCGCGTCCGGACCAGTCATCTCGACCTGATTCAAGTTCACCCTTAGTATTTATTATAGTAGATCCAATAACTGCAAAATCGCACATGAATGCAGCAGGACCAACGCTTAAAACACGCGTATTTAATGGAAATCGCCCACCAACAACATAATTGTTGGCAAATGCATCAATAGTATATTTTTGTATGGCATAAACGCCGGTAAGTCCTTTATACCCATCATAAATTAAAGAAAGATTTTTTTTCAATATTGGTTTTATTTGAACCTCAGTTTTTCCGTTTTTATAATATACAGAAATAATACATGGGTTTTTTGTTTTCCCGGTAATGTTAACCATATCAACTCCGGCAGAAACTAAAGATAAAGCAGCTCCACCCATATTGCTGGTAAATAATGAATGCCATAATGGCGATTTAGCAAAAAAAGAAAGGCGCCCCGTCCCCGGAATCTCGCTTCCGGCAAATGGTCCGCAGCCAAAAATAAATGGATTTTTATTATCATAAAGTCTATTATCATATGTTTTTGTATTCATGTTTTCTAAAATCGCATAATCAATAGGACCTATAATTTTTCGATTAGTTAATGATTCAAGATTATAGTTTTTTTTGTTTAAATCAAGTTTAAGAATTGTTCGTTTATTTTTCATAATAATATTAATGCGTGTGTTGTTAATATGTTTTTCTAATTTTATGATTTGTATTATTCAAAATACATAAAAATACAATAATTAAAAAAAGAAAATTAAGTATGAAAATGAATGAATTATTGTGCATTCATTCAAATTCAAAAAAATTTAATTGTTATTAAACAACGCCAATGCCAATTGCCGTGCGTATTGCTTCTTTTTTAATATAAACGCCGACTATTAGCAAAATCATTGCTACAACAAACCAGTTATCAGCCAATATTTCAAAAAGCATACCTGTCGGACTTCCTGAAGTAACTTCAATTGTTTTTGTCATTTCATCACTTCGGCTGCCAAGATAAGCAATTACACTTATGTTATTTTCGCCGACATAGTCGAAAGCATAATCAAAACTGATTGTACCTGAAGATACGATTCTTGCTGTTTTCTTTTCGATTAAGTCTCCGTTTACAAAAAGAACTGCTTCAACATCGCCTGGTGCACCAACAAGAATTGTTGCATTTATGTTAGTATTTATGCCCACAACAGTTGAATTTGCAGTATCTAGGCTTATTATTTTTACATCTGCATAAACGGTTATGGTTTTTGTTGCTATGATGTCGGTTCCACTTATTTTTACGGTTATTTCGTAAGTTCCTAACTCAAGTGTTTCGGAATACATAAGCGTAAAGCAATGTGTGTTGTCAAGTTCTTTTTCATCCACAAGTTCTCCGTTGATATATAGTTGTGCGTAATTATCTGCAGTTAAATTTTCTGTATTTTCTAAGCATCCGGAAATTACAATCGGAGTTCCAATTGCAACATAAGTTGGAATATTCAAGTTTGAAAATTTAAGTTGTTTTTCTTTAATTACAATTGTGTCATTTGTTTCATTTTCTTGTGGTGGTGCGATATAAGTGGTTGTGCTGCTTCCTCCGCCACCGCCGCCAGGAGGTGGTGTTGGTGCAGGATCAGAAACCGTAATAGTTCCTGTAACATTATTATTTAATGTGTTTTCATCATCGCTAAGTTCTGCGGAAAGTACTATATTGTGTGTGCCTACAACAGCAGTCCATAAAAAGTTGACCGCTATACTATCACTCATATTAATATCATATGTTTTTGTCTCAACAGCATTTCCGTTAACATAAAATGTTACATTTACACCTGTTTCATCATTAAGCCCTATATTTTGAAGCGCCGCGGCAAGATTAACAACAGTGCCTGTTGTAGCGCTTGTTGGTATAATACCGCTTAGACGTACATCGTGAGCGTGTCGTATTTCAAATGTAGTTGTATTGAAAAATGTGTGCTGTATTTCGCTTGCAGTGATTTGTGCATTATATGTGCCTGTTTGTGTTGCATTTATAGTCCATGAAGCACTTTTTGTATCATCAATTGCAATGGTTCCAAGAGTTACGGGGTTTGCAGTCATAACAGTAAGACCGTCAATATTGGTAACAGTTGTTACTGTGTTTATTGAACTGTCAGTTCCAATGTTTTTGATATCTGCTGTAATGTCAAAAGTTGTTCCGTATTCTATAAATGTGGTCGGACTGTCAAGCGTTATATCTAAATATGGCTGTACTGGTTCTGCCATATTAAGTATGTTAATCATTATGCTATCCGATGCATTATATTGCGATTGTGCAGGATCAAGGCTTATAACACTGAAATTTATCTGTTTTGCGCCAGGGGTCGTACTATTTACTACCCATTCGATTTTAATCGGAGGATTTCCGTTTACAGTTGGGTCTATATGATCTGTATTTACCGGATTAGTACTTGTTGTTGAAAGTCCTGTATCAAGATCCATAGTTGTCTGTACCCAGTTATATGTGTTGTTTCCTGTGTTGTATATAACAGCAGATACTAAAAATGCGCGTCCCAAAGACATATTAAATGGACCAATACCGGTAACAGATAAGTCAATATACATATGAGTATCTTTTACTAATATTGTTTTTTGTTGTGTTTTTCCATCAACCGTAATATCTATTGTTCCTACTCCGGCAGTAACACCTTTAACATAAAATTCAACCCAAGTTGCATCTTGTGTTGTTGTGTTTGCATCAACAACAGGAATTATTTTTGAAGTT
>WSZW01000081.1 GCA_013139905.1 archaeon | reverse complement strand
CCGGAGTAACTCTACCATCAGTAACCCCTACCCCTAATCCCCAAACACTCTCAATAACCGTTTGAGACCGATTAGAATTTATCGGATTAGCAGTTGTAAGAACCCCGGATTTTTCAGAATTAATCATTTCCTGAATTATAATCGTCATATAAGAATTTTGAGGCACATTATTCTTCATTCGATATATTATCGCCTTTACCAAAAAATAAGATGCAATGGTTTTTTGTATTGATTTTATAACCCCGACAGTACCATGAACATAATAATAACTTTTATAAATTCCAGAAAAACTCACAAGCTCAGAAGAATCAATCGACGCCGCACGCACAGCAACATAAGTATCACTCCGACCGGCATCAATTATACTTTTTGCAGTCTCATTTAGATTCTGCATATCATCAGACACATTATATTTCCGATATTCTTCAAGAATCTCATCCTCCAACACTTGAGGAAATGAAACCGCCAATATAGCATCTCTTATTTCCTTAGATGCATGCACAACAGAAATATAATCATCAAAATTGATTTTCGACAAAATATCCGCAATCTTGTCTTTTAATCCACATTGCGCAAAAAAATCATCAAAAAATGTAGTTTTAATCACAAAACCGGACGGTACAGGATACCCGGTATTCAAAAGTGAAACAATACCCGCACTTTTTTGTCCTATTTCAGACACATCCACATCCGCTAAATCCCTTAAATTTATACAATGACTCATACAATTTACCGATATTTAAATTTTAGGTATAACCCCATAAAAAATACGACTTTAAATTTTATATATGTTGTATCAATTAATCTAAACACCACACCCAAAAATACCCACAATCAAATAACAACAATAATTAATTACCAAAACTATAAATTATCAACAAACACCAAATCAATCAAAAAAAAACCGAAACTAATATAATGTATACTCATTCATTGTATAATTATGGTATTGCTTACCCGAATCGAAAAAATTCTAGAAACATATAACAAAGAAAATTTCATTTATTCTAAAGTAATTGACAAAAACAAAATCAAAGTTCATTTTGAAAAAAATGAAACAGAATTCAAATCAGAATTACCTAAAGACAACTCTTCACTTCTAATAATAACAGATCCGGGATTTTCAGGAACCTATCTAAACAAATTAAACATTTACAAACTAGCAACCATCTGGAAAATATCTGAAGAAAGTATAGAAGAAGTAAACAAAATAATCTTAAACACCAACAACATAACACAAGTAATGGGTTTTGGTGGCGGAAAATCAATTGATGTTGCAAAAATGATTGCATATAAAACAAAAATACCACTTATAAGCATACCAACAGCACCAAGCCATGATGGACAAATTGCAAAAAACTGCGCACTTAAAGAAAACGGAATAAAAAAATCATTCTCTACACTATACCCAAAAAAAATATTAATACCGAAACATCTCTGGACAACCTCCGGAAACCTTAAACGTGCAGGCGCATTGGATATCGCAAGCAATGTCGTAGCACTTCAAGACGTATCACTTTCAATCAATAAAACAAATTTCAAACCAGATTTCGAACATTTAACATATGCACTATTATCCGTCAAAAAAATCCTAAAAGAACAAACCATGGACTCCCTTGCAGAAGCACTCATCATGTCCGGACTTGCAATGGATACCCACTCAAATTACTGCTCGGGTTCCGAACACGAAATCGAAAAAATAACAATACCCATCCTTAACAAAAACTACACACACGGACAACTAGCAGGAACCGGTGCAATAATCGCATCAAAAATTTACGAACTATATACAAACAAATTACCAAATAATCTTTTCTTTGACAATAATACTATGTATATGGAAATAATGCGACTTTACAAAGAATATAACGTTCTTGAATTCGCATTAAAACCAATCAAAGAAAATAAAAAACAAATTGCAGAAATACTAAAAACCGCAAGTAAAATAAGACCGGAAAGATACACACTATGGAACATAATTGATTCTACAACTATTGATTGGAATACTATCCTTGACAGCATCCTGAAATATCCAAATAATACAAATAAAATCCCATTAAAAAATTAACGCGCTTTAGCCGCATCTTTAATAGCAGTTATAATTTTCTTTAATTTATCAGTAACATCCACATTCTCTTCCACAAGAGTCCCGGTCACAATTATATCAGCACCGGCTAAAACTTTTTCTCTTGCAGATATCTCATCACGAATGCCGCCGCCGACAACAATTACACCATTAATAGCTTTCCTGACAATAGCAACAGTTGCATCCGGAACAGGCTCCTTAACACCGGACCCGGCTTCCAAATATACAAATCTCATACCCATATATTGACCTGCAAGCGCATATGCCGCTGCAATTTCCGGTTTATCGCGAGGAATCGGTTTAGCATCCCCTATAAACGATACAGTTCCACCGGGCTGAATAACTAAATATGCCATAGGAATTGGCTCAACACCCGTTTTTCTAACAACCGGAGCACCAATTGCCTGTGCGCCCGTAATCCAGTAAGTATTTTGAGAATTTAAAAGACTCATAAAAAAAACAGCATCAGCTAATTTTGTAACACCATCAACATTTCCTGGAAAAACAATTACCGGAAGTTTTGTAGATTGTTTTATTGTTCCCATCGTCTCTAAAGAATCACTATAACCAGCACCAATTGAACCGCCAACCATAAACGCATCAGTCCCTGCAGCCTCAGCTTGCTGAACTATCTCTTTAACACGTACTTGATCTTGATCTTCAGGATCAATTAAAGTAAAATGCAATGCTTTATCTTTAGTAAGTTTTTTACGTATAAGTTCTTCAACTTTTCCAATATTTATTCCATCACTCATCATAATCCCCCTTAAAAATCAACAGCCATCCATTATAACTATTAAATATACATATCAAATTATTAAATTATCCTCATTGCCATAATAATAAAATTAACAATATACTAATTAACAAGATAATATTATAATATTAATATAAAAAAATATAAAAAAATGATGCTTTTTAAACTATAAAAAAGCACCACTAATTAAAAAAGCAAATAGAATTATTAGTTTTTTGGTGCGCCAATTCTAAACATTTTAGTTCCGCAAACAGGACAAGTTCCTCTTG
>WSZW01000051.1 GCA_013139905.1 archaeon | reverse complement strand
TTATTACAAGAAAACTATTTCCTGAATTTAAGTATGCGCCATCATCTAATTGACCGTTCCAATTGCCTTTTAATTCTAGTGTTTTTCGTAATTCTGATACAAGTTCACCCATTTTGGCGCCGCCGGCTCCGTGATTCATGGTTATTTTTTCATCTTGCTTTTGTTTGTTGTTCATTTTATTTGCCTTTTTTAATATTATATTTGTGTTTAATTAATTGTTATATTTAATTATTGTATTTGTAACTTATCCTGCATGCGCCTTCTGATCCTACCATGCACGGACCTATTGGTGTGTCTTGTGTACATGTTTTTGAAAAAAGCGGGCATTCTTTTGGCTCAATTTTACCCATTATTACTTCTGCACATTTGCATGCTTTGTTTTCTTTTGTCTCTGGGAGATTTTTTAATATGTCTTTGTATTTTTTTATTGCATCGTGTTTTTCGTATTTATTTTTTAATGTAATTCCGCTGTTTTTTATGTTTCCTATTCCGCGCCATTCGCTGTCGCTTTTTTTAAATACTGAATTTACGAGTTCTTGTGCTTTTAGGTTTCCGTCATAGGATACAATTCTAGAATATTGATTTTCGACTTTTTTTTCTTTATTTTTTATTTGAATTAAAAGCATTAAAATTGATTCTAATATGTCTTCTGATTCAAATCCTGCAATAACTTGAGATGCGTTTATTTGATTGTATGCTTTTACACCAATAATTGAAGATACATGACCTGGATTTAAGAATCCGTCTATTTGATTTTCTGGGTTTTCTGTGATTGTTTGGAGTGCTTCTGGCATTGTTTTGTGCGCGCATATAATGTCAAGACCGTTTTTAATGCCCCAAGCACTCATAGGTGTTGTGGTTTCAAAACCAATACTTAAAAATACGAGATTTGGGTGATCTTTTTTTAGTTTGATGGCGTCTATTGTTGATTCTACTAATAGTACTGTTGCGCCATTTTGTTTTGCCTGTTCTAGTGACATTTCGCTTCCAGGAACTCTTAACATATCACCGTAAGTTGCAATTGGTATTTGATTATTTGCTAAATGTACTGTGATATCTATTGTTTTTTGCGGCGTTACGCAAACAGGACATCCCGGACCGGAGATTAGTTTTATGTTTTTTGGAATAACTTGTTTTATTCCATATTTTGCAATTGCGTTTGTGTGTGTTCCGCAAACTTCCATTATTTTTACTGGTTTGTTTATTTTTTTTGCAATGGAATTTATTTTTGTAATTATATTATTTGTGTTATTTGTTGTCATTAATATTCTCCAGAAGTTTGTTTGTTTTTTCTTTATTTTTTAGAATTTCAATTGCGAATCCTGCGTGGACTAGAACATGATCACCTATTTTTGGAGTTATTAATGTTATTTTTGCTGTTTTTGTAATGCCGTCATAGTCTATTGTGGCGGTATCACCATCAATTTTAATTATTTTTCCAGGTATTGCAAGACACATAATCTTCTTTTTGTTTTTGGTTATTTAATAATTGTTGTTTTTTATTTTGATTTGTTTTATTTTAATATATTTTATGTCTGTGTATTTGTGGTGTGATTTGATGTATTTGTATTTTGATATCTCAATATCTCAATATATTTATGTATTGGTGGTGTGTCATATACATTTATATTTGTGTGTGTGTGTTATTAATGTATCGTTTTATTCTAACTACTAATCAGTTATATCGAGATATTGAGACGTGACTATATAAAGTTTTCTTCCCTTAAAATTAAATGGATTGGAGTTGTTGAATTAACGTTTAAGTTAATTTATTTAAGTTTTTATGAATCGTATTTTGCGATGATTATTAATTTACATTAGAATTTAAGTTTAGCCTTGGTTTTTAAGGCATTTAACTTCAATTCAGGGTTTGTTTGGGGGATAAGACATAACCTTGAATTGGTAATTTGATGAATGTTGGATGGATACAAAGTTTTTGTGATTACTTCGGAACTCGAAAATTACAAAAGAACGTGAGCGTGTCGTATGTGTTAGTGTTATTAGTTGTTATGTTATTCTTTTTTATCACTTTTTCTTCATCTTCTTTATCCGCATTTGCTCAAGTTTCTAAAAATCAGAGTATTCATTTTTCTTCAAATGATAATATTTCTTTTGATATTTCGAAAACTAAGATAAATCCCGTTTCTTCTTTAATGAGTTTAAGTACTATGTCTTCTGAGGATAGTGAAAATTCAATTAATGTAGTGCTTAAAAATTCTGATGGTATATTGATTAATGATGCGGTTTTGATTAATAAAACATCAAATTTGAATTATACTTTGAGTATTGATAATCAAAATTTAGTACCTGGTCAATATGTGATGTCTGTTGATTATGGTGAATATGTTGAAGAATATTGGTTTACTTATGGTCTTGTTTCGGTAAATACGAAAAAAAGTATTTATCGTCCGGGTGAGACTGCAGAAATTATAATGGTTGTTCTTGATAAATATGGATATTTGAGTGAAAATGTTGATGTTGTTTTGCATATTGTATCGCCAAAGGGATTCGAATCAACTTATTCAACAGAATATGGAACTATAATTGAAAATTCTTCAGGAATATATGTTGTGGATTATGTGACTGATGAGGTTGGAAATTATTCATTATTTGTAACTGCAAATGCTTCAAATGTATTGAGTGATACGAGTTCGTATTTTATGGTTTCAGAGTTTTATGAGTTTGATATTTTGCGTGAAGTTCCTGCAACAATTGCGCCGGAATTAGGACCTTTTGATTCGTACATTACGGTGTATTCTTATGTTGATGATAGTACTTTTTCTTTGGAGGAGCAGATGCCTTTAGTTTTTGATATTGTTTCAACTGATGCTGATAGAGTGATTGAGGGGAATAGAAAAACTCTTGTATGGGATAATCTTACAAATGGTTCTGTTGTTTATTATTCCGCGGAAGTTCCGCATGTTTGGCCATATTTGTATGAGTTAGGAACCGTGGAGATTGAATATTTTGGTGGTACTTTTATTGAAGCAAGGCCTTGGTTTTTTGCGATTGATCCGCCACCAAGAGGGATTTATTCTTATGTGGGCGTAGATGTTTTAAAATATGCTGTGGATGACTGTACTGGAATTGCGTCTGTTGTTTGTAGTGGAATTACGAGTGGTGGAAGTTGTAATTTAAATTCTTCTGATTGTTACCGTATGGAAGCATCTGTTTCGTGTTCTGTTGCGGGAGGGTGTCCTGATCCTTTAAATAATGTGTATAATGATGGAATTTCTAATATATATGGTGCAATAGATATTGCAAATGATATTTTTTGGACTGATAATGTGCAGGATTCCAGTCCTCCGCCAACGTATACTTGTGAGGGCGATTGTGTGGGTGGTTCATATTCTTCCGGTCGTGTGACTTGGAGTGACAGTCCAACACTTTCATCAAATAAAGATGATGCGAGGCATGTGTATTTTGTTGAAACCGGTTCTGAATGTACTAATGCGCTAAATACGCAGTTTTATGCTTGTTCTAGTGTTGGTTGTACGTCTTCGGCACAATCTACGGTAACATTTAATTGTAATGATATTACGCCACCTACAATTGTGATGGATGCAGCAATAAATGATACGCTTTTAGGGTTAAATGATGTTGTTAAATGGAGCGTTAGTGTAACGGATGGACCAGTAAATGTTTATTTTCAAAATAATACTGCAAATAAAACTGCTTTAAGTGGCGTTGGGGATGAATGGTATATTACCGAAACTTGTATTTCTACTAAAACTGAAAATTGGAATAAAACATATGTGAATGATAGTTCCGGAAATATTGGTGTTAATAATTCTGTTGGACTTTCTTGGAATTGTGATATTGATGGACCTAATAGTTATTCTGTTGCGATTACGGGTAAAATTGCATCTGATTGGCTTGTTGGTGGTGAGACTTTAACCTGCATAGGTGCTGTTGATGTTGGTGCTGCGGGAGTTGATGCAACTGGTTATTCTTATCAGTATACAACTGATGATGCCGGGGCTGTTGGTTGGTCAACAATATCGGGTGCTGGATGTACTACTAGTTCTTGTGCGTGGGATACTTCATTGATTAATGATGCAACTACGTGGGTTCGATGTGTTGCAAATGATACGTTGTCAAATCAAGGTTCTTATTCTTCTTTGAGTTATGCCGGGGTAGATAATACGGCACCCAATCAATGTGATATGGATGATCCGCTTGGTGGAGCTGAAATTATATCAACACCATATACATTTTCGTCTTTGGAATCAGATGCACATTCAGGAATTAAAAATGTTACTTTTGAATATTATGATTCCGGATGGATTGTGGCTTGTAGCGGAGCTGAAAGTGCAACAAGTTATAATTGTTCCTGGGCGGTTCCCGGCGGAATTGAAGATAGAACAGATATACAAGTGCGTGCGATATGTTATGATAATGTGTCTATTTCGAATACGTCTTCATCTCAGATAAATATTGTGATTGATGTTTCTAATCAAAAACCAGTTTCATTGCTTGAAAATGTTGTGTCGGTTGTGTTCGGGAATTATGAGCTTAATGCTACTTTAAGTTATGATAATGATCCTATTGATGATGTACTTAACTATGAATTTATTATTAGTAACCAGACTGATTTTTCAACATATTTTGTTGTTTGTTCCGGGGTTCCAAGTACTTGTGATTGGGATACAACTGCGACTATAGCTACTTGTTCAGATTCTTCTTTATGTTATGTTATGGTGAATGTAATTGATGAGCGGGGTTTAGAAAATTCGTCCGTGTATCAAACAACGACAATTGATAATTCGCCACCGGTTGTTAGTTCTTTGACGCCTTTAAGCAATTCGTGGTTGGTTAGTGGTGTTGGTGATGTGGAATGTGTTGCAACTGATGCGGTTGATGCATCTCCGGTTTATAATATTGATATGTATTATGATGGTTCGTGGCATAGTTTGTGT
>WSZW01000150.1 GCA_013139905.1 archaeon | reverse complement strand
ACATAAGTGCGATGTCGAATGGCATTTGTTTTTTTATCCCAAAAATATCATGGCCTATTATTTTGTCTTTTTTTGGGTTTGCGGATGATAGGAGTGAACAATTCGCAGGGAATTTGTAGTGATGTCCGCCTTTATCGTAAGTTACAAAACCTTTTTCCATTGCATTATATAATCCTGCTCTGTCTTCTTTTTTCATAAGGTTTAGTTCGTCTATGAGTGCTAGACCACCATCGGCCAGAGAAAGTATGCCTTTCTTTACTTCTTTGCCTAAAACTGTTATTGTAAGTCCTGTGTTTGATGTTCCTGAACCAAGACCAAATGCTGCGATTGGTGATAATATTTCTGCTGCGCGCAAGATATCTGTTTTTCCGGTTCCAGGATCTCCGAGTAATAATATGTGATACGGGTTGCTCGAAAATAGTTGAAGTGCTACTGCTTTTTTTATTGTGTTAAAACCTACAATTTTTGGTGCTATTAGAGAAATTATTTTTTCAAATGCGTCTATTTTAAATTCTTCCTGTATTTTTGAATCAAGATGGTCTTTAATATTGTTGTTTATTTTTGTTATTTTTTCGTTGTATTTTGGGTCTGATGATATGCATACGGGATAGTTTTCAATAGAAGTTATTGTTTTAGAATAAGGCATTGGTTTGATGTTTATTTTGCAGATTTTTCTTTTGATAAGTAATTTTAATTGTTGTGTGTTTTTATTAGAAATGTAATTTTTTGTTTTTTTAATTGTGTTTTTTTCCGTGGTTGATAATGGTCGTAATGTAAATATAATATTTTTTAAGTTCATATATATAATTAGATTTTGGTGTATAAATAAATTGTTTGATGGGGGTTTAAATATTAACAATTAAGTTTTAACATATCGTCATCATCAGAATCATATATATAACAACTTACGGTATATCCATTTGATCTGATTTTGTATCCGTTTTCTATTTCGCCATCATCGTTTTCTTCACAGCATTTTATTTCAGCGTAACGATCGGTTATTTTATCAAAATCTTCTTGAAGTTCATCGAGGTCGTCTTTGAATGTGTCTCGTTCGACTTCGGCTAAATCTAAATTATTTTGAATTTGTGTTTTGTCAGATGTACATAGGTTTAGATTTGTGGTGTGTGTTGAAAGTGATGTTTTTGTTGATGTAAGTTCATTTGTTATTTGTGTTTGTTCAGTTCTGCATGTGTTTAGATTTGTTGTTGTTGTGTCTAATTGGGTTTGAGTTGTTAGTTTTTGTTGGTTGGTTACAGTCAAATCATTATTACATAAAAAATATTGTTTGTTTGCATCAAATTTAGATAATTGTGGGAAATCAGCACTAGATGCTAATTGTCTGTCTGTGTCTGATAATAAAACATTTCCTGTGATTCCGGAACCTAAAAAATAAAGTGCGAAAACTGCGATTAGAATTGTAGCCATTATTTTTATGTTTTTTTTGTTATTTTGAACAAAGTCACCAATATAATCTTTATTATTTTCAGAATTACCAGCATTATTGCGTGATTTTGTATTCGGTGTATTTGGAACGTAACTATAATCAACCATGTCGTAAAATTGACGTCTTTGCTTTATATGTTTAACTCAAGTTATTTGGTAATTTATTTACTATTTATATAAATAATTAATTAAAAATATCCAATATTTTATATTTAAAATTATATATACTTCTATGAAAATATATATTTATGGATTTTAAATCATTTTTTTGGCCAACGGGCGAAAAAACAAAAACCTTTTTTTTGTTAATATTCATTTTTGCTGTTTTGGCGCGATTTTTTGGTTGGGTTTTTCTCATAGATGCACTTGTATTTATTATAAGTCTTGAAACACAGGTAATATTTAATTTATTTTCGTCTGTGGAATTGTTTAAATTTATTATGTTTGGAATAATTATTGCTTTGACAATAACTCTATATTTTTATTTAATAACCTGTGTTATTGTATCTTTTAAAAAAAAGTATTTTTTTCATGAAATATCGAGTTCATTTGAAATAAATTCTGAATTGTCTGATTGGTTAAAAAAACAATTTGAAAATGGAAATACTAACGAACAAATAGAACAAACACTCCGTAATAATAATTATGATGATGATACAATAAAAATGGCACTTTATCCTGAACGTGTGGAAATAGAAACACCTATTAAGAAGAGTTTAAAACGTAAAAATATATTTCTTTTTCTTTTAGTATTAATACTCTTTTTTGTGTTTTCAACAAAATACTTGTGTTTTGATGATGGATATTGTAATAATATTAATCATAATATTGATGTTTATTTTTTTCAAAAACAAGCGGAACTGTATAAAATTACATTAGATGAAGGATTAAATAATCCTTCACAAGCAATAGAACTATGTAATACTCTTAAAAAAATAGAATCTGTGGATTTGTGTAAATATGAGATTGCTCTTAATTTAGAATTACAGAATTCTACGATGTCTAAAGATATTTGTTCAAGTATAAGTAAAGACATATTGCGGGGTAGGTGTTATGAATATATCATTGATATCTATGGTTCTTCAAATGAATTAAAACAACTGGTTTCGGATTATATTTCTTTATCAAAAACGGAATTATTTTTTGATGATAAAGAAATTACAATAGTATTTCATTATGATGAAGATATTGATGAAAAATATATGTCTATATATATTGATGGGCGTGTGGTAACTGAAGGTATACAAAAAACAGATGTTAATGAATTAACTTTAAAGACATCAAATGTAAATTTATTTAATAAAGTATTTGAATTAAAAATAGTAAAACATTCAGAGCCTGTTGTGGATTATGTTTGTAACGTACAAAATAGAACTTGTTCTATGAATTAAAAATTGTATGTTTTTTAATTAGCTTTTTTTATTTCGTCTTTGAATTTTTCAATTTCTTCTTTAAATCGCTTAATTGTTTTTGGGATGTGTTCTTCCTGGACTTTAAGAATTGATGCTAATTCTTTTATTGCGGATTCATTATTGTATGTTTTTGTTTCATTTATGGGTGATATGTCTTTAAATGCGGATAATTTTTCTTTTATGTTTAAAATTCCGTCTTTATTTTTTTGTCTTATAAAAAATTGTAATGGTCCGTATATTTTTTTGAGTTCTTTCCAATTTTTGAATATTGTGCGTGCTTGTGTTGGGGCAGAGGTTATGTCTGTAATATTTAATTCGTTTAATATTTGTGCTATTAGTTCTTCTTTTTTATTTTCTATTTTTTGAACTACATTTCCTGCTACGAATTCTAATCTTATGACGCCATCTTGTATTTTTCTTGAACCTATGATTTTGATGTTCTCTATGTCATATGTGTTTTTGACGTGTGTTCCGCCGCATGCTTGGACATCGATATTTTTGATATTTATTATGCGTACGAGTTTTCCCGGAGAGCCCCCGCCTTGATATATTATGAATCCGTATTTACTTTCTGCTTTATTTCTTGGAATTTCGTTAATGTCTATTGGTACTTTTTGTTGAATTATTTTGTTTGCCAAGTCTTCTATTTTTTTGATTTCGTCGTCTGTTAAGTTGTTATAATGCGTTATATCCAGTCTTGATTTTTCTACTGTTTTTGCGGCACCTGCCTGCCAAATATGTGTTCCTAATATTGTTCTTGCGGCAGCACCTACGACGTGTGTTCCTGTGTGCATTTGGGTTAGTGTTTTTCGTCTGGTTTCATTTACATTGCATTTTACTTCTCGGTTTATTTTTAATTTTGATGCGTCTTTTACTTTGTGTAATATGATGTTGTCTACTTTGATTACGTCAATTACTTCTTGGTTGTTGATATTTCCTGTGTCGTGGTCTTGTCCGCCACTAGTGGCGTAAAATTGTGTTTTGTCTAGTATTATCCATGAATTTTGTATGTCGATTATTTTTGCATTAAATGTTAAATTGTCGGTTTCGTAGAATAGTTTAATTGTTTGAGGTATGTTTTTCAAGTCAAATGTGGTTTTCTTTTTCGTTTTTACTTCTTTTTCGTGTTTTGCAGCAAGACTTACGTAGAAATCTCCCGGGATGTGGACTTCTTTCCCTTCGTCTTTTGCTACTTTTTCTATTAGTTCAGGGGTTATTCCGTGAGATTCGTAAAATTCGGAAAGTTTTTCTTCGCTAAATTTGTCTGTTTTTATTATGAATGATTTTATTAGTTTTTTTGAGCGTTTTTGAGTCTCTAGATATTTTTGTGTTTCTATTGAGATTATTTTTTGAACGTTTTTGATGTTTTCTTTTAGTTCCGGAAACATTGGTTTTAGGTAATTTGCGTGCCATTTAGCGATGTCTTCCATTTTAAAGTCGAAATTATATTTGTTTATGAAATTAAGTGCGCGTCTAGTAAGTATTCTTAAGTTGTATCCGCCACCAACGTTTGACGGAATTCCGCCATCTGCAATTGCGAATAAAAGTGTTCGTGTGTGGTCTGCAACAGCGTATAGTGCTTGCATCGGTTCTACCATATTATTCATTTCTTTTACTGTTAATCCTACATGTTTTGCTGCATCGCGTCTTGCTTTTTCCATGTCGTCTACTTCGTCTAGATTTAGGTTTCCGGCAATACTTGAGTATTTGTCAAATGCTTTTTGGTCTATTTGTATGTTTGATAATGCTTTCATTTTTTTGGTTACGGGACCGTAAAGTGAATCATATGATGCGGGTGTTCCGTTTGAAAACCAAACGAGGCGCTCTAAACCCCAACCGACATCAATTACTTTTAAGTCTAGTTCTTTTCGGTTTATTCCGTCCGGGGATTGGAATTGCATGAATACTGAATTTACCAGTTCTAACCCCATTGAGAATGTTTCCATTGATGGCCCGAATGCGGAAAAATCATTCATTGCCCAAACGTCTTCGGAATATACTAGTTGTTCTTTTGGGATTCCCATTTCTTTTGTTAAGAATTTGAAATTAAGATTGATGCATTCGTCTTTGAAATATCCGGTTTTTGGGCTTCCAAATGCGTGTTGTCCTGCCATTACAAATGATGTTAGGTGTCTGCCGGTTACGCCAACGTTTGGTATGTCATTAAAACGAAGGCATGTTTGTGGAACTACGAGCGGATTTGCAGGGTATTCGAAACTCATGTTGCCGTTTTCTAAACGCTGGAAATCCTGTATGGATGCCATTGTGAAAAATAAATCCGGTCTCCAACGATCAACTACAGGGTATCTTGGAATTGATGTGTGTCCTTCTTTTTTGAAGAATTTTTCGAAAACATTCCACATTTCGATGTAGTCGAATTTCTTTTTTGTTACGGTATTATTTATAAAATCATAATTTTGGCACGGGGGGTCGGCACAAGTAGTTCTGTTTTCATCGAGTGTCCAGAAGTTTTTGTTGCATGACTGGCAGGTTTTTCTGATGAATCCTTCGTTTTTGAATAATTCTACTTGATAGTGTTTTTTCCAGTCTTTTGCAAATTCTTTTTTTAATGTTGGTTTTGTGAGCATCAAAATTATACACCTTTATAATACATTTATGTACTATACGTAAAATAAAACGAGAATCCTTAAATAAGTTTTATTATGGTGTGCCATTATGATGTATTTTCATAATGCATTCCATAGCATGTCGAAATGATTGCTGTACATTTTTACAACTTCTTTTGATTTTATTGAAATTACGGTCGGATTTTTGCTCCAAATGATAATTGCGAAATATTCGTTACCACCAATTGCCCAGCTTGTTGGCGAATATGTTTATTTAAGAACTAAATTTGCTTAGCTCTACAACGTAGGATCTTTCGTGCTCTTTTTTTATTGCGGTTACTAATGCGATGAATAGTTCGAGATTGGTCAGGAGGGGTATGTTGTAATTAACGGTTGCACGTCTAATCAAATATCCGTCTTCTCGCTCTTCTGTTGGTTCTGTTGCGTGAGGTATGTTTATTACAATATCTATTTTTTTGTTTGTTATGTATTCTAGAATGTTGTTTTCGCCTGTTTCTCTTGCTTTTTTAAGTTCGTATGAGGGTATGTTGTTTTCGTTTAGAAATTCTTTCGTGTGTTTGGTTGCAAAAAATGTGAATCCTAAGTCTGATAATATTTTTATGTCGTTTATTATTTTTTTCCTTATTTCGCTTGGAACGGATATTGCGATTTGTCCGCCTCTAAGAGGTATTTCTATTTCTGCTGCCCTCATAGCGTTTATGAGTGTTTCTGAAAAGTCTTTTCCAATGCATGCAACTTCTCCGGTTGATGCCATTTCAATTCCTAAAACCGGGTCTGCACCGTAGAGTCTCATGAAAGAAAATTGTGGAACTTTGATTCCTATGTGATTTATTTTCGGGGTTGTTGTGAATAGTAAATTTTGACCTAATATTACATTTGTTGCTATGTCTATTAGGTTTAACCCGATGACTTTACTCACAAATGGCATACTTCTTGATGCTCGAAGATTGCATTCAATTACGTATACAGAATCACCTAAAACAAGATATTGGATGTTGAATGGTCCTTTTATGTTCAAATTTGTTACAATTTTTTTTGTGTTGTCTTCAATTGATTTTAGTGCTGTTTTACTTATTGTTTGTGTGGGTATTACAATTGTTGCGTCTCCTGAATGAACTCCTGCGTTTTCTATGTGTTCTGCAATGGCGCCAATTAGAACATTTTTACCGTCGCAAACACCGTCAACTTCGACTTCTCTCGCGTTTGCTATGAATTTTGATACGACTACGGGGTATTCTTTTGATACTGTTGTTGCTTCATTTACGTATTGTTCTAGTTCTTCATCGTTGTTTATTATGTTCATTGCAGCTCCGGATAAGACGTAAGATGGTCTTACTATTACCGGGTATTTAACATTATTTGCGAATGTTTTTGCTTTTAGGATGCTTGTAGCATCACACCATGCAGGTTGTTCTATTTTAAGGTGGTCTAGAAGTGCGCTAAATTTGGCGCGATTTTCTGCGCGATCAATATCCGTCGGGTGTGTTCCCAGTATGTTTATACCTGCATCATTTAGAGCCAATGCAATGTTGTTTGGTCTTTGACCGCCAAAAGATACTATGACGCCGTTTGGTGATTCATAATCGCAAATGTCTAAAACGGTTTCTAAATTTAGGTCTTCAAAATAAAGTCTGTCTACAATGTCGTAGTCTGTTGATACGGTTTCCGGGTTGTAGTTAATCATTATTGTTTTTTTGTGATTGTTTTTAACGCCCAAGACCCCATGAACCGAACACCAGTCAAATTCGACGGACGATCCAATTCTATATGCTCCGCTTCCAAGCACGATGATGTGGTCTTTATTTTTTGAAAATTTTACGTCATTAAAATCGCCGTTGTATGTGAGGTATAAGTAGTTTGTGGTTGCCGGCCATTCTGCAGCTAGTGTGTCTATTTTTTTTACGCAAGGAATGATGTTGTTTTTTATTCGGTATGCTCTTATTTCGTTTTCTTTTATGTTTGTTATTTTTGAAATTTGCGCGTCTGAAAAACCGTATTTTTTTGCGGTTTTCAGATTATTTTTGTTTAGTGGTTCGTGTTTGATTGTATTTTCAATATTAATTATATTTCTTATTTTTTCTATGAACCAGGGGTCTATTTTTGATAGTTCGAATATTTCTTTTGTTGTCATTTTGTTTTTTATTGCGGATGCTACGTAAAATAATCGCTCATCTGTTGGATTTTCTAAGACATCTTTTATGTTTTGTAATGTTTCTTCATTGTTTCCAACAACGCCGCTTAGGTTTTCATTTGCCATTCGGACTGCTTTTTGCAATGCTTCTTCGAATTTTCGGCCGATTGCCATTACTTCGCCAACGGATTTCATTTGAGTTCCTATGTGCTTGTCAACGTTTTTGAATTTTTTTAAATCCCATCTTGGAACTTTTACAACTACATAATCAAGAGCTGGCTCAAAGCATGCGGTGGTAACACCTGTTACTTTGTTTTTAAGTTCGGATAGGTTTGCACCTAAACAAAGTTTTGTTGCGATTGATGCTATTGGATAGCCTGTTGCTTTTGATGCTAATGCGCTTGAACGTGAAAGTCTTGGGTTTACTTCAATTACTCGGTATTCTAGTGAATTTGGATGTAGTGCGAATTGTATGTTGCATTCACCTACAATCCTCAAGTGTCTTATGGCTTTTAGAGATATGTCTCTTAGCATTTGGTATTCTTGGTTGTTTAGTGTTTGTGAGGGGGCGACTACAATTGATTCTCCTGTGTGTACACCAACGGGATCTAAATTTTCCATGTTGCATATTATTATGCAATTATCGTATTTGTCGCGCATAACTTCGTATTCTAGTTCTTTCCAACCGGCAACGCTTTCTTCTACAATAATTTGTCCTATTTTGGATGCATCTAAACCGATGCCTGCTATTTTTTTTAGTTCGGAGTTGTTTGCTGCAATTCCACTACCCATACCGCCAAGAGTAAATGCGGAACGTATTATTACGGGGTATCTTATTTTTTCTGCTGCTGTTTCTGCGTCAGTAACGGATGTAACTGCGATGCTTTTACATACGGATACGCCGATGTTTGTCATTGCGTTTTTGAATAAGTCCCTATCTTCCGTAAGTTTTATTGTGTTTGCAGAGGTTCCTAAAATTTGAACGTTGTATTTTTTTAGAATGCCTCTGTGTTCTAATTCCAGACCGCAATTAATTGCTGTTTGGCCTCCAACGTTTAGATGGATTGCATCCGGTCTTTCTTTTTGGATTATTTGGGTTACGACATCCGCTTTTAATGGGAGTAAATATATTTTGGATGCCATTTTTGGGTCTGTTTGTATTGTTGCTATGTTCGGGTTTATAAGAATTGTTTCAATTTCTTCTTCTTTTAGGGCTTTTAGCGCTTGGCTTCCTGAAAAATCAAATTCGCCGGCTTCACCTATTTTGATTGCTCCACTGCCTAAAACTATAACTTTTTTTATTTTGTTATTTTGGTTTGAATTTCCGTTAAGAGGATTTTGTGTATTGTTCGTATTGATGTTTGTATTATTCATCATGTGTAACTCTCCTTAAAAATTCATCAAAAAGTTCTGTTGTATCATTTGGTCCGGGGGTTGATTCCGGGTGAAATTGAACGGATGTGAATCGTCCGTTTTTATGGTATATTCCTTCTACGGTATTGTCGTTTGCATTTTCAAACCAAACATGGACGTTTTTGGGTAATGTTTTTTTAGATATTGCATACCCGTGATTTTGGCTTGTTATGTGGCATTTTTTGGTCAGTAAATTAATGCATGGTTGGTTGTGGCTTCGGTGTCCGTATTTTAGTTTGTACGTGTCGGCACCTAATGCTAATGCTAATAGCTGGTTTCCAAGACATATGCCAAAAATTGGAATGTTGTTTTTAATTATTGTTTTTATAGTATCGATTGTTTCTGTGAGCATTTTAGGGTCGCCGGGACCGTTTGAAATAAAAACGGCGTCAGGGTTTTGATTAAGAATAGTTTCTTTTGGATAATTGTAGGGGACTCTTAGTACTGTTGTGTTTCGTTTTACAAGCTAGCGGATTATGTTCATTTTGCAGCCACAGTCAATCAAGATTATTTTTTTCTTGCCGTTTCCGTATATTATTGGAACTTGTTTTGATACTTTTGCAACGAGGTTTATTTTATTGGGGTCTTCTACAAGCGTTACTTCTGATAATAATTCTTCTTTGTTTGGGTGCCCAACTTCTAAAATACCTAGCATAGAGCCTTTATCTCTTAGTATTTTTACTAATTCTCTTGTATCTATTTCGGAGATTCCGCATTTGTTTTCTTGTATGAACCATTCATCTAGTGTCATTGAAGATTCTCTGTGGCTTGGTGTATTACAAAGTTCAGATACGACAAAACCTGCAACTTGTATGTTTTCAGATTCTCGTGATTTTAGTAATCCCATTTCGTCTCGTTGTTTTTTTGGAACTCCGTAATTTCCTATAAGCGGATATGCCGATACTAGAATTTGACTTTTGTATGATGGATCTGTTAATGTTTCAACGTAGCCGACCATTCCTGTGTTAAATACTACTTCGCCTATGGTTTTACCGTGGATTCCAAAACCAATACCTTCAAAGATACTGCCATCTTCCAGAACAAGAATTGCTTTTTTTTCTTTTATGTTTTTTGCGTCGTTATTTTTTGTGTTTGTTGTTTTCAAATAGAACCCAAGAGGTAGTTAATTTTTGAAAGTTTTTAAACGTTGCTATTTTATTGTTTTTGAGATGATGTTTTTTTGTAGGTATTTATCGATAGTTTTATTTACTCTGATTGTGATAAATATAGTTATGTGGTCTATATTTGTAAATTATTGTGAGGTTTATGGGGACTAAATTACATTATCAAAAATTGATTGATCAGCATACTTTGGTATTAAAAGGTTTGCAGTATAAAAGCGGTCTTTTTGGTGCATCTAAGAAAAAATCGATAACCGGTTATGATAAATCATGGCTTCGTGATAATTTTTATGAATGTCTTGCATTTATAGTTATTAAGGATTTTGAAACTGCAAAAAAGACATATAAGGCATTACTTGCCATATTTCTAAAACATGAATATAAAATAGATCATGCGATAGCTAAAAAACCGCATCATAAACATGAATATATACATGCACGGTTTGATCCAAATACATTTGATGAATTTTGGGATGATTGGGGTAATAAACAAAATGATTCTATTGGGTCTATATTATTCGGTATTGGGATATTGGAAGGAAAATATGGCCAAAAAATACTGACAAACAAGGATGAAAAAAGAATAGTAACAAAATTAGTGAACTATTTAGATTCTCTGGAATATTGGCATGATAAAGATAGTGGTATGTGGGAAGAAGATGAGGAGGTACATGCATCTTCTGTTGGTGCTTGTGTTGCCGGTTTAACAGTTATTAAAAAATATACGGATATTCCTGTGCCTCAAAAATACATCACTAACGGTAAAAAAATATTAAAAGAATTGCTTCCGCGTGAGTCTAAGCGAAAATTTGTTGATTTGGCATTATTGTCTTTAATATATCCGTATAATGTGGTTACTGTTAAACAACGAGATACAATTTTAGAAAATACAATCTATCATTTGGAAAAAAAGAATGGAATTTTACGTTATAAAGGGGATCATTATTATAATAAAAATACTGATGGGCATTCGGAGGAAGCTGAATGGACTTTTGGATTTTCGTGGATTGCGCTTATTTATGAGATGATGGATAAGAAAAAGAAAGCTAAAGAGTATATTTTAAAGGCCGAAAATAGTATTAATAAGTTGGGTGAGCTTCCGGAACTTTATTTTTCAAATACGCATAAGTTTGTGAATTCTCCGCTCGGCTGGTCTGAGAGTTTGTTTATAATCGCGATTTATAACTTGAATAAGAAACATTTGAAAGAGATTTGAAATGGTAGTTATTTGAATTTGGGTTGTATATTTCTTAAACGCCGGCAAACTTTTTTAAAAACCTTGAGGCTTAATTCATACTATGTCTGACGAAACTACGATTATGATTGGTCTTGAGACTCACGTGCAGTTAAATTCAAATACAAAAATATTCTGCGGGTGTCCAAATCCGGTTGTTTATACGGCTAATTTAAAAAATAAAGAATTAGAGCCAAATACGCTTACTTGTCCTACTTGTTTAGGGCTTCCGGGGTCTAAGCCAAGAACTAATGCAAAAGTAGTTGAGCTTGCAACAAAAACATCGCTTGCTGTTGGTTGTAAAATTGCAGATGCGACTTATTTTTCTAGAAAAACTTATTTTTATCCTGATATGTCTAAGAATTTTCAGACAACACAGTTTGAGGTTCCTTTGGCTGAAAAGGGTGAAGTTGAGCTTAATGTTGATGAATTAAAAAAGAAAATACGAATTCGGCGAATCCATATGGAGGAAGATCCTGCTAAAATAATTCATGAAAAAGATTATACTCTTGTGGATTATAATCGTTCCGGGATTCCTTTGATTGAAATTGTAACTGAACCGGACATGAAAACACCAAAAGAAGCAAGACTTTATTTGCAAAAATTGGCAATGATTTTGGAATATTTAGGGGTTTATGATTCAACAAGTGAGGCTGCATTAAAAACAGATGCTAATATTTCTATTAATGGTGGAAATCGTGTTGAGATAAAAAATATTACGGGAACAAAAGAGATTGAGCGCGCATTATCGTATGAATTTATTCGTCAGAAAAATGCGGTGAAACGTGGTGTTGTAATAGTTCAGGAAACGCGCCAATGGGATCCAACAACCGGTATTACTAAAGCACTTCGAACAAAAGAAAGTGAAGCTGATTATGGTTATATTTTTGAGCCGGATTTAAATGTAATTGATGTTGATAAAAAATTAACGGAACGTTTAAAAAAAGAGATTCCTGAGCTTCCGGATGATAAAGAAAAACGATTTATCAAAGCGTATAAATTAACTCAAAAAATGGCTGAAAGTCTTGTTGCTGAAAAAGATATTGCTGATTTGTTTGAAATTGCATCTAAAAATGTATCGGTTGCAAATGCTGCTACGTGGTGTGGTATTGTGCTTAAAAAAACGCTTAATTATAATAATTTGACATTTGTTCAATCTGGTCTTAAACAGGAATGGATGATTGAGTTAATTTTGTCTTATGAGAAAAAAGAATATTCTGATGTGATTGCAGAAAAGATTTTGCGCAAGATGGTTGATGACAAATGTGATTCAAAAACTGTTGCTAAAAAGTATAAGTTTCAAAAATTGGGCGATGTTGGTGATGTTGATTCAATTGTTAAAAAATTGATTGGCGCAAACAAAAAAGCTGTTGATGATTATAAAGCGGGCAGTGAAAAATCACTTAATTTTCTTGTGGGGCAAGTCATGCGCGAGACTAAAGGCGGCGTTGATGCTAACACTGCGAGAAAGAAGATATTGGAAATGCTTAAATAGTTGGATTTTGTGTTTACTGTTTGCTTTTTTTGTCTGATTAAATTGTAAATGGTCTGTATGCTTGTTCTGGTGTTACTTCAGATAGTTCTCGTTGGAAGTCATGTAATGCTCTCCAGTAGTTTGGATTTTGTTTCATTAATTTATCGGTTTCGTCCATTTCGTCGAGCATCTGATGTATTTTTTCTCTGTTTTCTTTAGAACATGGGTCGCCTTTTAATTCGATAACTTTATCTATGGCGCTATATTTTTCAATAATTTCGTATAGGTCGGGTCTAGCACTAGGTTGTTCTGTACTAGTTCCAAAATTTCCTTCACCATATTGAGCCATAAGTTATAAATAGTAAATAATGTTTATAAAATTATTCTGCGTAATGGTATTGTATTTAAAGAACTATGCGTAAGTTTTATGCATTGTTTATGTAATGTGTTTGGACTCGTGGCTCAGCCTGGATATTTGCAAAAATCAGAGATTTTTTAATTTCTGGTTTTGTCAAACCAGAAAGAGCGACTGGCTTCGGACCAGTAGGTCGGGGGTTC
>WSZW01000031.1 GCA_013139905.1 archaeon | reverse complement strand
ACCACATAAAATACAATTCATTATAATCAATCACCGTTTTTAATTGTTTTCAAATGTTCCGCAGTACCTATTCAGACTAACGCATTGAAACATACTCATTATATTTCGGAACTTGCACCTGAATAGGCGTTTTACACAAATAAATTTTATTCTACAACCAAGCAATATAGTTATTAGATGTTCCAAAAACTATTTCTTGTAGTTATCATTCTACGTAGTATTCTTTATTTGTGCCTGATTCGGATTTGAAATTATTAATGTGGATTTCGTAAGTACAATCTACGCTAATGGTACATACAGTCGAGCTGTATCGTTCACTTCATCCACAAAAGCGAACAGTTATCGATAACTATTATTGGCGACGGTGGGTTTTTAACCCACAATTGAGTGTCTTTCCATATAGGCATCACCCGTTTTTTATCTTGTCCTCAATACCCTATGATTAGTTAGGTTGAATAACGTCGCCATTATTAATGTTGTGGTGTGAGGGAGATATAACACATCACAACACCATGTTAGCATATTGGTAACACAGATATATAAAGGTTTCTATTCATCAATTTAACAGAAGGCAAATGATACTTTGATTCTATCTTTTAGCACGAACATCATACGCATCATTAAAGTATCTCCGCAATCAGTTGACCGTCCTATTTCTTCTTTGATATCTTCTTTTGTAGTTACTCTGAATGACTGGTCTTTATCCATATTGGTTTGCTTAATATGGTCTAAGTCTTCTATGATTAATTCTTTGTATTCGGTCGGTATGTCTTTGTATATGCCGATTTTACCACTATTTACATAATTAGCTAACGTATCCCAGCATTGTGATTTTAGATTGGCATAATTGGTTTCTATCTTTTCTTGGTCTTTCTCTTTCTTCGGTTTTCTAGTTGATTTAATTGCTGAAGCGTTATTTACGAATCCTTTTATCCCAGTCATGTCTTTAACTATTCCGAAACCGACACCGTCTTCATCAACTAAACATTTACTGCGCGGTATTTGTTCTTGGCGTAGTATCTTATCTAATTCTTGCATTGATATGCCTTCTTTCATCGTTATTATTTTGTAGATGAATAAACCATCCCATAACGTGATTACGGTTCGGTCTTTCCCTCTCCCGGACTGGTCGACTATACAATATTTCAGACCGCGTTTTGCTTCATTTGTGAACATATCAATGATACTGTCATACTCGAACAATCTACTTGGATCATCATCATATTCCCAAAGACCAAACATAAGTCTTTGTTTTAATACTTTATCACTCATACTAGATAAATTATCACGATATTGTTTTGCAGTATATTCATTATCATTATATAATGCTTGAATGAAACATTTATCTTTATCTAATTTTTTTTCTTTCCAAGGTCTATAAAATAAAAAATAAGCCCAATTTTTCTTAGGGTTACAAGTTAATAATATTTTAGAAGGAATATTATATTCTAAATTTAAAGTTCGACCTATACGCGATTTGAGCATATCAAAACCAGTAAAATGAATTTCACCAACTTCTTCAAGTGCACCACCAGTAAATTCCATACTTCCAAATCGTTCATATAATGGGTCGCTTGGCAAATATTTCATGTCAAGAAAATCTATACGGCTACCATTTAAAAATTGAATATAATTATATTGACCGTTTAATTTCCATAATTCAGATGATATATTATGCGCACTCATAACTTTGCAAAATGTTATAAATGTACTACCCATCAATCTTTTTAATTCTTCACGACCTAAAAACCATTTAGTACCCGGATATTTAAAACACATATAAATTAACCAATCACAAATCAACCACGATTTCCCGCCACCCGCGCCTCCTCCGAACATTATATATTTTGTATAATCATTAAATAACTTATCCCATACAAGATATTGTTTGTATGTTGGTTTTATATTTATTTCCATTTTAATAATCACTATAAATTACTTTTTCGGTGATTGTAATTGTACTTTCTTTTTTTTAAATTCATATGGAATATCAAACTTAATAGTTATATCTTCATGTTTTATTTTTCCTTTTATTTCATGTTCTTGTTTTTCGATATATCCCCTACTCTTGCCTTGTGTCTTAAGTGCGAATATGATAGCTGTCGGATTACCTTCTTTAATTAATTCATTCAATTTAGATTCGTAGAAGTCAAGTTTAATTTCCGGGATAATTTCCACTTCTGCTCTAAACGTTGCATCTTTATCAAGCCATGCATAATATTGTGTGCGTGATATTTTAACGTCACTACACGCATCAGTTACATTGCCGAGATAATAAATTAACTTCTGAATCATTGCTTTTTTCTTGTTAGTTGTTCTTAATTGTTCTTGTTTTCTTTTTGTTACCAATATGTTAACTTTCGTTAATTTGTTTTGTTTTTTGATTTAATCACCGTTGATGCAATATATTCCAACCATAGACTTATTAAAAATGTTAATATTGCTGTTGCAGCATATTTTAAATGATATCCATCAACCCAAATAGCTAAATAAAATAATACAACAGATAACCAAAAAACGATACCTGCAATCGTATTTATACTATTTTTTAATTCTTTTTTTGTTGCTTTTTTTGACATTGTTATCACCAACTAAATACATATAGATTATTACCGCATATATCGCATATTTTTATTATATATGTTAATTTATTCTTTT
>WSZW01000054.1 GCA_013139905.1 archaeon | reverse complement strand
CAGGCACAAGTTATCAAGAATGGATTAAAACAAGTAAAGTTGTGGATGAACTTATTGAACTTATTGAAGAAGAAAAAACCGACAACGGAAAGTGATTAACACGGCACGAGAATCCCCATTTAGCTGGCGACCGACAAAGAACTTTTGGAAATTAGCCCAACGGTTAGGTTTAGCCGACAAGAACAAAGAAGATATGCAACACGGTGCAAAGTCGCAGACAATAGACAAAGCCGTAGAGATTGCAAACGCTCGCCTGGACGAGTTAGAGGACAAATTTAGGGGCATCTCAAACACAGAATTAATGATGATAAACAAACTACGGGGGATTCCAAATGGAACAAAACATCGAAGTTAACGGGAACAAAATATTCCTTAAAATTTCACCATACAGTGCAAGATTAAGCATTGCCACATATAAACGAAAGGCAATAGATGCACTTGCAAAAATAGGAATTGAACAAAGATACATAGATATACAATTCGGTGGTGGTTCGGGATTTAGAGAGAATTCATGGGCTGAAATGAGTTGGATTGTAAACGGTCAAGAGCATAAATACAGATGCGATTCTCAAACAAAAGATGTAGATAATGTTGCAGCGATTGCGCAAGTAATCGCTCAAGACTCAAAAGCCGTAAGACGAGGATTAAAAAGCTTTGGTCAAGTGATGAATCAATTTAGATTAGATGCGCCCGGAACAACACCACACCAAAAAACCGCTAGAGAAATTATTGGCGTTGAGTCGTACGTAAACGACATGGCATACATCACATTCCAATACAAACAAAGAGCAAAAGAACTTCACCCGGACAGTCAAAACGGCGACAAAGAAGCCATGCAGAAACTGAACGAGGCACTCGCAGAGCTTCATAAAGAATTGAACGGGGACTTATGAAATGAATGTAAATTTATTAATTTTATTGGTATTGATTATTAGTTATTTTTTAGTCAAACCAGTAGTATTATTTTCTGAATGGTTTGCGCTTAAATTAAATGTTGGAAAAAATCAAACAAATAGAATTATTATTTTTTTAATAATATTATTAATGACACTGTTAATGATTACACTAACATTATTATTAGGGGGCTTATGAAATGACACAAATTAAAGTTCATAAATTACGTAACAATTATAAACTAACTGGCAAAGTAGAATGTGGTTTATTTATGTATGATATTCCATTCCGTTTAAAATGGAAAAATGTAACGTGCAAAAATTGTTTGGAAACAAAACCAAAATCATTATTTCATTATATTTTATCTAAAATTAAAAGCAAAACAAAAATTACTCGTTTAATTATTGCGTTATTTTTATATTCAATAGGGTTTGTCATTAACGATGGTGTTTTATGGAGAGAATTAATTTTTGCTTTAATGATAATTATAGGATCTGATATTCAAGACGGAGGCGACTAAATCATGAGCGAAAAACTAACACCCGAAGAGGCAATCATAAAAGTATCATATCCCGAAGACGAAAACATTAACGGCAGTCCTTTAATTGTGTCTCAAACAATAGCCCTTTCACAAATAGAACACGCACGCCAAGAAGAACGCGCGTTATTCACAAAAGATATAATCTTCGCAATAAATGAAAAAACAAGAAATAATATTGAAGGCCATTTTTATACCGGCATGTTTTATGGTTGGATTACTGGTTTCGGTGCTGGTGGGATGTTATTTATTTTTCCAATATATTCGGTTATTGTTGGTACTAGTTTAATATTAGTAAAAAAATATTTTGAAAAACGCGCTTTCAAAATATTTGTAACACAAACAAAAAAAGAGGTCAAAAACTCATGAATGATTTTACAAAGTTATTAAGAAATCCTCCATTGTTGGCGCATGATCTCCCAGCAATTTCAAAGGATCTTAAAGAGTTTGTAACACAACCAATCAAAAAAACACCCGTTTGTGTTACAGACGGTTTTTATGACATTATTTTTATTCAGTAATGCAGATGATTAACAAAAGTAAGCGATTTATGTAATATAGGTATGGTGCTTTAAACGATTCAAAAAGAGTTAGGGTGTTGAAAAATTGCAAGGATCCGTAAGATAGATAATAATATACGTGGTATGTTTGGCAAAGCAGTCATAAAGTCTGGCAGTAAAGGTTATTTAAGTTTCCTATTAGGATCCAGCCGTCCAAGTTCTAAATTTATAGATAATTATATTGAACGAAATAAGACAATAGACGAAGTAAAATATAAAAAATTGAAGGAGATAATATATGGAAAATAAAAATATATTCATAGACAACTGGACTCCGGAAACAAACGGAGCAATAAGTGATATATGCGCGCAGACAGCCCAAACTATATCATGGCAGCTTAATGTTATTATTGGTTTGTTGTTTGTAACATCTATTACCGTTATTATATTCCGGATCTTAAAGCGTAATGGCGCGATAACCCAAGAAAAATATAATCAAGAAATAGATGGTTTGTTGTTTGCGTATATCGTAATAAGTTTAACCCTGGCCGGTTGGGTATTCTTTTATGGGATGTGATTGAATGGAATCAAAAAAAGCAGATTTAATAATTGATTGTAAAGACGACACAACATATATGATGGTATCTTATTATTTTTTCAAGGCATTTAATAACGAAACGGTTATACCTGACGGTCAGACAGAAGCCGGGTTTGTTGCTAAGATAAAAAGAACACGTGCACACTTATGGGATAAATTACAAAGTAGTCTTTTTAGTTTCTCGAAAACATTTAAAGAACAAATCACAAACGGGCAGATAAAATTAACAATAGATGTCCAGGACAAAGGCGGCGTTATAATTATCAATATGTCCGGGACAAAGGCGGAGCTTAAAGAATGGACAAAAATAAATCTATTCAATCGTTCAGCATTAAAGTCATTGAAACGTTGGCTATCTATTTCTACGATTTTTTATTGAACCTACTGATTGCATTTTCATAGGCCTGTCCTATCTTCTTTATTTTCTTTCTTGATCCAATAATAATTTACCTTATTTTATATTTTATTTAAGCTTTTTTAAAAATAGATGGGAAGTTCTTCCCATTTAATTTATATTTATTATTTATGTGTCGCGTGACACATTAGGTTCATAGTGTTTATATCGAAGTCATGCTCTATTAAGCTTTTTATTTGTCTTGCTGTTCTTTCACTTGTGTTATATTTTCCCATGACATAATATACATCAACAAATACATAATCCGTATCAGTATCTTTATCTTGTCTTATTTCATAACCATTATTATCAACAATTTCTTTTGTTATTTCTTCAATACTTAATTTTGATGATAATTTTTCTTCGGCAAGTTTGTTGTATTTTATAGCTAGTTTTTTATATTTAGTATATAATGGTTTTGGCAATTCCTTAAAACGCATAGTCATCATTGCGTTAGGTAGAGTTTTACCAAAATTTAAAAGTTCCTTGTATGTAATATCTGCAAGGTTGCGATTTTTAAAATATCGTTCAAACGCCTTATTATTTTCTTTTACGTTCCATTTGTCGATAGAAAACGCGTTTGGTGATTTTACAAAAACAGTTGCTATGCCCCGACCCCATAAATGCACCCATAATTTAACTCTTGATTTCATGCCTTTTGTTAATTCTGCAAATTCCGGTATCGCAATACCAGTTACCTTATTTTGTTTACGTTCCCGTTTATACATCTTGACTATATCTTTTTGCACATTATCGTAGAAATCAAGATTATAAAACGCATCTGTTCCCTCATCTATAAGATAGCATGATTTAGGTTTCAATGCTCCGAATTGTTGGGGTATGTTCTGATATGATGGCACATAGCAGATGTTTTTTTCAAAATCAAAATCATCACTTATATTCATAAATAAGTTTAGAAAAAATGTTGTTTTGCCCGAACCCTCTTCACCATCACAGGCAATCACAATATCCCAATCATCCTCTAAACGTTGTTTAATTGCGCTTACAATATCCATATAATCACTCATTTGCTGGCAATTTTATAGATAAAGAATTTGCCATACGTTCTTCACCCGTTTTCTCTTTTTTGCGTGTTGGAGCTGAAAAGCCCAATTTAAAGCGTTCTTCCATTAAACCAATTTGTAAATCCCATAAGCTATCACGTAGATTAAAAGAATAAGTTAATTTATCAGAAGTGAACATACATCTTGTTTTTATTTTTTTTAACAATACATCATAATCTTTTTGTTTTTCTGTGTTCATATGGGGTCGTAATTCTTGATATAATGTATGCAGTCCAGACCAAAAAGAAATTAATAATTTCCTGTTATTTTCCCCATCAAATAAGCCGCATCTATATGATAGATTTGTTATGTTCTGTAGTATGGAGTCTTGCCTGTTGTAATCAAGAATACCCATGTTATACTCAACAAGAGCATCATTCTTTTTTTCTTTGTTTTTTATCGCCGTCACCCTCTGGAAAAAAATTTATGCCAAAATATTTACGGCAATCCTTATTAACTTGTTTAACATTAGAGCCTAACTTTTCTATACTTCGTTTTATGATTATTTTATTTAATGTGTAATCGAACTTATCCATACACAAACCAACAAACCTATTAAATGCTATCTCACCATTTCCTTTAACCTCTATCATATTACCTGCGCTAAATTTTATTTCTTCTGGTAAGAAATTTCGTTTTGGTTTCAATTAATCACCGTGTTTGAGCATGACGCTTTAATTAATGCTGGTAAACCGCTTAATGTATCAAATTGTTCAGTAAGTCCCAGAACTAATAATATTGTAACTAAAGACAATCCAGCCGATGCAATCGCCGCATACAAAACATAATTATCTTTTTTTAATGCTTTTCTTCTGCCGCGTTCTTCTGATTCCATACCAAGATAGGCAAGCATTGTTCCTGTTGGCTGTTCAACTGCAAGATAATTATGTTCTGTGGTTTTTTCTATTTCCTTACCTGTTTCATCAACAATAATAGTATGTGTTGTTATTTGTGTTCTGTTTGATTCTTTCGCGCTATTAGGCATAGGTTTATCTTGCGAATCATATTCAACTTCCGGTATTGTTCCGGTGTAGCTTATATATTCTGGTGAATCATTAAAAATCAGGGTTAGCTTATCAGATAGCTTAAATGTACCACCCGTTTCTGCCATCTCAGGTTTACACCATACTATTTTTTTTCTTTTATTGGGTAGGTGTCGTATAATCCTGTAATATCCGTTACGCACTTTGTATTTATTCTTCAAGAAACTAAAAAAGTAATATAAACCTATACCTATCATCGGAAGCCCAAAAAAAAGAAAACATATAATATAACTGATACTTACTTCAACCATTTAACATCACCTGCGTTTAATCGCGCCCGAATAGTTTTTTTAACTTATTGTCTTTTGTTTCATCTTTTAATTTATGTACTGATATTTCAGTATTATTTAATTTTGCTTGAAACCCTGAAACAGAAGATGTGGCAGATAAATGTCCGTCGCGTTCTAAAATAACTCGGTGTGAGTATTCTGTCGCTCCATATTTAGCATACAACAAAGCAACATGTAGATCATGGTCTAGATGTTGCATATCTGTGCGCGGTATGTTGGATATTTTTAATTCTTTTGTAAGAAGTGGCATACCATCAACACGAGCCGTGTTTAATTCCGGCTCTATGGTTTTAATAAACATTTTTTCTCTGGTAATGTCTGAATCTACATATGCCTGGTCCGGGTTGTATTGTTCTGTATGTGCCATCATATCACTCGTCGTCCGGTTCTTTCTCTTCCCTATGGAATGAAACTACATCTACACAAGCACCCATACCAACAATCATCATAAGAAGACCTATTGACGTGAACATAAGACAATTTGGGTTTAAATTTACAACTTCGCAATGTGCAGTTGCCCCCACAGCAAAACAGTAAGTCTTATCAACAGGTTCGCATGTAGAAATCAGAATCCCAATAAAAATAAAAACCAATCCTGCAAATATTCCAAGATATGCCATTTCGGGTTTTGTTTTAGAATAGATAGAATACATAACTAGGGACATTGAAATAAAAATAATATATAATATGACATCCATGTTATCGCCTTAAATTTAATAATTGGGGGATTCCGCCCCCATCGTATAGTATCGTCAGTTTTTGCACCTATCTTGTTGCCAAGAAAGCCGCCATACCAAGAACTCCTAAAAGTCCAATAGGCACGATGTAAGTAGCTATTGTAGTTGCTAGGGTTGAGTTCCATGATTGAGCAGCAACAACACTATCCACGATTACAAAACCCACAACTGCTGTAACAATTCCGATAACATAACCAATTATTGAAGCCATAATATACTCACCCCGCAAGTATATTTATACCTGCGTGTCGTTTTAAAACCCTATGTTATTCTTTTAATCTCATGAAGCCTACAAACATTAAAATTCCTAATAGACCTATCGGAACTATGTAGTTTGCTATTGTCCGTGTCAAGTTGCTAGAAAAATATGTTGAGTCTTCATATTGGTAAGATGCCAAAACAGTATCGTTTATACAATCCGCACCATCTACAACAATAACTCCTGTTTTGTCTGTTAATGTATAGTTGGTTGATAGTGTGCCATTGCATAAAATATAATCTGTTGCTGCTATTACTGGGATGTTTGTTAAGGTTCCTGCTAGGTATCCGGTTGCGTTTGCGATTCCAACACTTTCATTTATTACTCCACCGGGGGTTACTGCATCACCTAAAACACCATCAACAATAATAAAACCGATTACAAGAGTTATAACGGCTATTATAGTTAATAATATATCAGAACTTCCTTTTTTAAAATACATTATTTTATCACATCGCAAGTATAGTTATACCTACGTGTCGTTTTAAAGAAAGGTTACCAATATAACATTACGAGTTGAGCCGTCCACATGGCAGATATTATTATTAGGGATAAATCCGGAAAGGTAATAAGACGTATTGATACTTCTACTGGTAAAAGTTATACTACTTCTGGGAAAGAACTGCCAAAAGACTACGCTCGCCAAAAATTTATAGAAGCTAAGGCTCAAGCAATACGTGGCGGTAAGACTTTAGCCGAAACAAGGGAAGCTATTGAAAAAACACCAACTGGTAGGAAAATAATAAAAGTTGATCCGCGAACAGGCAAACCAATAGAAAGAGTTATAAAAACAGCTAAAAGCAAACAATATGCAACAATGGGCCCGTTACATCCATTATCACAAATAAGAGAAAAATCAACAGTGATCTCTGGTGAAGATATAGATGTTGGAAAACGAGAAAAATTAAGGCAAGAAGTTATAACAAGTGCTAAAAAAATAGAAGAAAAAATTAAACAAAGAGATTATTCTGCGGCTGCAAAAGAACATTTAAAATTTTCGTTACTTTCTACAAGACATGCAGTTGAAACGTATCCAACAGGTAAAGAAGTTTTTGAAACCGGAGAAAAACTTATCAAACCATTTTCTAAAGTAACAGATCCACTTATTAAAAAACTAGGGATAATGTCCGGACGACGAGAAACAGTAACAGCAGAACGTGAGTTATGGTCTGGTAAAACGCGTGAAATTTCAAGAGAAGAACATCATAAATATAAATTTATTGATTCGTTGATAGATAAAATAGGTCAACCGAGAACAGCCAAAGAAAAAGAAATAGTTAGACGACAAAAAAGAAGTGTTGAAGAATTAGTAGAATTAGGAAAAGCGATCCCAAGAAGTATAATAGAAATACCAAAAACTGCGGCACAAATAGGTATCAGTGTGGCGGCTTTGTCTGCAGACGTTATAAAAGATCCTAAAAAATACACAGATGAATATATAAAGGCCGGGTTGATTACTGCAGGGGTTTCTATTAAAGAGGGCATTGTAAAATCTCCGGGTGCTTTTGTTGGCTCTATGGTCGGCTATGCAGCCGCAGAAAGAACTTTATTGTTGCCATCGAAAATTGCAGCTTCCGCAAGGGCCACAGCAAGAACATCTAAATATTTTAAAGATACAGGGATTCCGATAGCCCCGCCCATACCACAAATTCCAAAGATGCATTACAAAGCAAGCACAACCCGGGGCGCGGTTAGTATTGAAAAATATGCCAAAATAACATACAAGAAACCTACACCAATGAAAGGCGGCGAAATATTACCACCCGGAACTTATGAACAATACTTAATTAAAGCAAAATATTTTACAAAGCGTGGAAAAATTAAAGTTGTTTCAGATGTTCAAGCAAGTGTTCTCGCAAAAAAGACAGGAAAATTCTACAAACATCAGGTTAAAGGAGTATCAGGAACAACAACATATAGACCTGCAGGGCATAAAGTAACTCTTAAAGCAGTAGATAAGCCCCCGGAACATTTAGCATTATCGGATCCGTCAATAAAAATAAAGATAGATAAACCACGGGCAGTCGTTCCAACTGAAGATTTTACTTTAAAAGTAGTTAAAAGTGAAAGAAAATATGCCTTTGATCGTGTAATTAGTAAAATAGATGCTGTGGGGGCAACAGGGGTTTCAAAAAGAGAGTTTACTTCATTTTTTAAACGGCCTGGAAAACCACTTAAAGATTTACCATTTGTCGAACGAAAAAAAGCATTAACTATATCAAAAAAAGCATTAATTACTGATAAAGGACGGGCAAAAATACCAAAAGATTATGTGGCTGTTGATGTAGTAAAACATAAAAAAGGAGATATATACACACTTTCAAAAACAAAAAAGATTCCTTTAGAACTTCAAGAAGTAAGTTTAAGTGTTGGTAGAAAAATATACGAAGATCCAAAAATTACAAAATATTTAACTTTTAGTAGTGATCCTTTAACAGGCGCAAAAACAACATCTCTTGTATTTATGAAAAAAACAAAAGAATTTATATCTGATAAGATAACAGGAACCACATTTAAACATACAAGAACACCAACAGGAACAACATTTATAAAGCCAAAGATAAAAGCTGGTTTTGATAAAGAAGTTATAAAAAAGGTTATTGCAGCAACAGAAAAAGAACATGTTGCAATAGCGCACAGAATCCCAATAATGGAACCATCAAGACCCACAGTAAGTATGACCGGTTTAACTGTTGCCCCGGTAAAAAAATTAAAAAGGGATTTAAGATTATCGCCTGTATTGGCATTAAGGTCAGACATCACACAGAAAGAAGTGCAGTCATTTAAATTTAAAATGCCCCAAGATATAAGACCTCAATTAAAAACTAAATTAAAACCCGGTGTGGCACTTAAAATTAGTGAAGTTACCGCAAGTGCTTTAAAATATGAACAAACACCAATCCAAAAATACGGCCAACAGCAGGTAATAGATTTAGAACCAGTTATAGGGCAAGATGATTATTTTAAACAACCAGAATCCATAATAGATTTAATTCCGCCGCCGCCGGTTATTATACAAAAACCAATAATAGAACCATCTGATCCAATAATAAAAACGCCGCCACCACCAACATCACACTTATTTTTTCCAAGCAAAAAAGGATGGACAGGAATGCCAAAATTTAAAACACCCATCGGGCGAGGGTTCACTGTTCATTTTTTCAAAAAAGGTATATGGGAATTATCAAGACAAAGCGCTTTCGGTACGCGTAAATCCGCGATGCGTTTTGGTGGTATTGCCTCCCTTAAAACAAGAAGCATAACAGGATTCAAGATTAAAGAAAACATACAGGGATTTAATATATTAAAAAAGAAAACATTACCACAATGGGGAGAAATAAAAGGAAGATTTAGAGAAACGGATGTAGGTTTCTTTGAGAAGAAAAAGAAAAAACGTAATGGGATGTTTGACTTATGATACAATTAGTATGGATGTTTACCACAATTCTTATTTTTGGTTTCTGCGCCCCTATTATGGGTGCGGTGTTTAGCGATGTTAGTGGTTTATACTCACAGGATATTATAAGATATTTTTTATTGTTTATGATACCGGTTTTAGGTGTTGCAATAGTTTATGGATTATTCAGGAGTGATTGATTATGGGATTTTTTAAAAGAAGAAAAAGAAACGTTATTGAACAAGCCATACAACGAAAGTATGGAACCGGACAATCTTTAGGGGGGCGTATTAAAACCAAAATAACCCAAAGAATCCAAGAACACAAAACAGAAAAGCGAAAAGAAAAGGAAGTATATAAAGCGGCTTTTCAAAAAGAACGAAAAAAAGCATTAAAGTATAAAGCCCGGCGTGATGCAAGAAAAAAAACATTTGCCCCATCTTTATTAGAAAGGGTTGTGAGTGGAACCAACAGAAAATCTAACATTAATAAAATCAAAATAAAGAGACGCAAAAAATCTAAATCTGAATTACATTGGGATCTATGATATAAATGTATAAAATTATTCTTGTTGGACTGTGCCTTTTTGTTTTAATTAGCAGTCCGACTTATGCATGGGATGATGCGAATTTTGCATATAGTATGCCGATTAATACAAGCGGTGCAACTATAACAGAGTATCAACTAAGTTTTAATTTTACAAAGCCGGTAAATATGGAACAAAATGATTTTGATGATATGCGGTTCTATTCTTCTGGTGGTGTTGAGCGTCCTTATTGGATTGAAGAAAAAGTTGATGGTGAATGGGCTTATGTTTGGCTAAAGGGAAATTTTACAACAACTAATTCAACGGATAATTATGTTTATTATGGAAATGCGACAGCGACAAGCGAGAGTAATGGTACTGCAACTTTTGAAGAATATTTTGATAAAGATTCAACAAGTGGATGGACTAAATCAGCCACAATGACAGTAACAACAAGTGGTGAATATTTAAGAATTTATGACACGGTTGCATCAAATACGGGTCAAGCATATAGACAAGATTTAATTTTACCATCACAATACATTATGGAAACATTATTTAAAACAAGTTCTATTGGTTCAAATGATAATAATGTATTTATATTATATGACGGTAGTTTAAACCATAGAAAAACACAGTTATATGCACCTCATTTTAATTATCAATCAACAACAAGAATTTTTGATGGTTCTGATGGTGCAAATACGATTCATTTTGGTAGTTATACAGAAGGCACTGAATATATTTTTAAAGCATATAACGATGATTCAAATGATGCAACCGGTGCAAATTATTATATGCTTGATACCGATAGAACTGAATTATATTCTCT
>WSZW01000014.1 GCA_013139905.1 archaeon | reverse complement strand
AAAACAATCAAATCTAGTTATTCAACACCATAGCTCACACTATATTAAAAAAATAAAAGAAAGAATAAATAATTAAATTATTTATTCTAAGTGATCCCAAACCATTTTAAAAGTTGGTGCTGCAAAGTTTTGTGCAAAATGGTCTGATGCAGTCCAAAAAGCAACATCCTGTGACGGGTGTGTTTTTGTATCATCTGTAAGTGCCATAATAGATTCTTTTTCATCAACCACAAACATTCGACCGGCAGGTAGTTTTGCAATCTCGCTAGAACTTAAATTTCTAACATCACATGCACTTGATAAAACATCAGCTGCCTGTTTATTTTTCTCAGTAAGCGGTGCTGCAATTTTAACAGAAACACCTTTATCAATTGCATTTTGTATAAGACCGGAATGTGTTGTGTATAATTCGGTCAAACCTTCTTCTGTTGTAATTATATTGATTGAATTTTCTGCACCTTTCATCATAGTTTCTGCCTGTTGGTGCATAGAATATCGGCCGCGAAGTGCACCGGAAATATCCGCAGAATCAACAAGAGAAACGCCTTTTGAGTGTAGCGTTGTAAGCTCTTCTAATGCCGGGCTTTGTTTGAAATCATCAATTCTTGAAATTGATGTAGCTGCATCTTCTCTAACCTTATTTTTTGAGCGATCTAATGCTTCTACTGGAGGAATAACAACATATCTTAATGGTTTTGCATTCTGGACAACAACAAATCCTTTCTTTGCAAGTGACTCTAAAACATCATAAGATCTGGAACGTGGTACGTTTGCAACTTCAGAAAGTTCTCCTGCAGTTGAATTTCCCCGTGCAACTAAAGCGGCATATAGCTTTCTTTCATATAGGTTAAGACCTATTCCTTTAAGCGCATCCAGCGTTTTTTGACTTATCATTTTTAAATCACCTATTGTTGTTTTCCTTTAAATTCTCCAGTCATCAATTTACGACCGTAAGTTGTTATAAATATTATACATTATTCTTTTGCACTAAAGTCATATATAAATGTTTGCAAGTTTTTACCACGTGATACGTACAAAATATTAATATTATAATTTATAAGTTATTTAATGTTTATAAATGTATCCATTTTAACCATTATCCAGTAATACTTAATTATTATGCCGCTGCTGTGCGAAAATATACGAAACCTTGTTCAAATCATCTGTTTCTTCAACCGCTTTTTCATCCCTAAGAACAACAAGCCGAGGAAACCTAAGAGCGAACCCTGAAGAATAATTAGTCGATTTTTGTATTTCTTCATACGCAACTTCAACCACAATTGTTGGTGATATATCAACTTCCTTACCTTTTTTACTAATTATATGTTTTTCAAGCTCTTTTGTAAAATCCGCAAAACTGGTTCCCTCTTCGCTTTTTTCTTTTATACCCGTACCCAATTTACCAATCGTTAAAAATTCTCCGGTATCCGGATCCCTGCACGCTAATGTATAACTAGAAAGCCATCCTGCACGTTTCCCCTCTCCCCACAAAGCACCAACAATTGTTAAATCCAATGTTTCTAAAACCGGCTTAATCTTTAACATATGCCCCACACGAGAACCGGGTTTATACGGAGCACTAAGACTTTTAGCCATAATACCTTCATTTCCTTTTGCCAAAGACTCCTTATAAAAATCCTCAGCAACATCCACTAAATCCGTTATTATATCTTTTGCAAGTATCAGTTTTTGCGGAGTTTCTTTAACAATTTTTTTAAGATTATCGCGCCGCTTTTCAAACGGTTCATCAACAATAGTCTTTCCATTCAAAGATAACATATCAAATAAATTAAGCACAACAGGAACTTGTTTCGCAAGCTCACCAATATCATATTTTCGCCGAATTCTTCGAGAAATTTGTTGAAACGGCAAATATCTGCCGGTATTTTTATCATACCCGACAGCCTCACCCTCAACAATACAAGAATTGGCAATTATTCCTTTTTTTGCCACATCAACGATATCCGGAAACTGTTTAGTAACATTTTCTAAACGCCTAGTAAATAAATTTATTTCATTCCCGTTTTTATGCACTTGCAAACGAAAGCCATCATATTTATATTCAAACGCCGCAGGTTTTCCCACAATATCAAACGCATCTTTAATCCCCTTTGCTTTTTGCGCAAGCATGACTTTAATCGGTCGACCCACCGTAATATCTATTTTTTCAAGACCTTTTACGCCTTCTTCCATTGCAATTTTTGCAATCATTGCAAAATCATTCGCAGCTTCATTCGCCCGCTCAACAATTCCGGTTATTTTCGACTTTAAATTATTTCCAAAATCAGTTTCATTAACCAAAATCACATCATATTTTGCCGTTTTTTTCCAAAAATCTGCGATTTTTGTGATTTCATTTTCAGATAAATAAGTCACAGTATTTTTTTCTTCAAATTTTTCTACATCGGATAAATATTCCTTTAATTCCAATGAAACCAAAATTCTCTTGTTATTATAAACATCCAGCATATGCTCAATTCGTTTTTTCTTATTTATTTTTAATTTCAAAAGGTCTTTCCAAAATATTTCACTAAAATATGCTCTTGTAATTGAATCCCGTATAACCCCATCAGCAACACCAATACGTAAATCCCCGATAATTGCCCGAACCACATACCTTGCCTGAGCATCATTAGCAGAAGTTAATAATGAAGAAATAATAGCAAGTTTCTTATCCTGCGATTTCATACCTTCTAAATTTACTAAATTTTTCAAACTTTCATGAACCAATTTCACAGTAAGTAATTTTTTAAATAACGTTGCCTGTTTTCTCGTTTTAGAAAAATCTTCTGCAACAAGCCCCAAATCCCCTAATCTTTGCCATTGTTTTTCTACATCCGCCTCACTTCTTCCATAAGCCTTTGCAATTGCTTTTACCATAAGCATACTTGCAACCCCAATATCTTTTTGGCTCCATTGGGGAAAAACCCGGCCGGAAACTAAAAGAACAACAGCATAAATATCATCTGAATCACACGACTCTAAAAATTCAGATAAAATCTCCGTTTTTTTCAATCTCTCACTTGTTTTTTCTAATTTCAAAAAAACATCACTAAGCATTTTATAATCCATAAATAACAATTACGTTTTTTGTTTTTAATAATATATTGAATTTAATCTTAAATTTTAAAATTTATTTCGTCTTCAAATATAACATTCAATTGTTCTATCAACAAAATACATTTTTTAATGCTTTCTTTAGCAATTTCAATTGACATTTTCCGCCCATAATAAACCAAAGAATTTCGTTTGAAACGACAGTTATCAAAAACACGATACAATTCATCATTTTTAAGAATATCCCGAATATAATAACCAAGGCAAATATGATTACTTACCTTGTATCCTTTAATGATTACGATTGCATGAATCATTTCCAACGCCGAAGAATAATAACCCTCAAAAATATAATTTGCATTATTAGCGTCAATATCATTACGATTCAAAAATTCAATTCTACCGGTTGCAGTATCTTTTAGCGATTTTGCTTTAGCAATATCAGGACTAATTTTAACAGCTAAATTAGAATCCACACATTCAATCCATCTACTTTATCTCATCTAAAACACATCCATAAAACCATTTACAGTAATACCATTTAAAATATTATTTGCCAACTCTTTGTTTTCTACATCATTTATATTTTTATAAAAAAAGAACTGAATTTTTCTTTGAAGTATTTTTTCATAACGACTTAAACCCGTGCATTCTTTTTTTGATGTTTCTATATACAAATCTATATCACTTTTTTCAATATCTTCCCCACGAGAATAAGAACCGAAAAGCACAATTGCAGGATTTGAAAATTCATCAACAAGATAACTTTTAAGTCCCGAAACTTCCAGAGAATTTAAATTAAATGCCCTTTTTTCAACAAGAAATGTTTTAGATGTCCTATCAGAAGAAAAAAATTTCACACCAGAAACAACACTGCTTTTAATTATTCCTTCATCCTCAAGTTCTTTTACATACCGTATGGCTGATGGTAAAGGCACACCTACAATTCGCTCAATTTGGCGAACACGAAGTTTTTCCGTTGGATTAAGAAAAAAATATTCTTTTATCCTCTCTTTGATACTTTTTGTTTTCATACGATAATATATAGTATCAATTGATATTTATAGTTTTCGGTTTTTTAATAATATAGTGGATTTAATACCACTACATTTTTAATCGATTTTATGATTTTTAAGCAAATGTATATATATTTGTAATGGTATATAATACACATGACAATAATAGTAACTAAAACCAGAAATAATAAAAAATACCACTACTTACAAAAATCCGTAAGAATAAAAGAGAATATATATACCCTAAATGCATTCATAGGTGCTGGAGACATAACAGAAAAAGAAAAAAATAAACTAAAAATACAATTCATGCCAAAATTATTAGAAAAAGAAAGAGAACTTCTAAACAGGCACAATTATAAAAAATACACTTATTTAACAAGAAAAAAAGCAGAAACAATAGAATTAGTTTCAAAAAAATATTTTGAAAAAATAAACCCAACAAATCCGGCATATAATTCTTACAAAGAATATTTCATAACACACCTCACATACAACTCAAATGCAATTGAAGGTTCAACACTAACTCTTTCCAATGTTGATGACGTATTAAATGAAAACATAATTCCAAAAAATACAACTAAAACTGAATTTTACGAAGCAAAAAACTCTAAAGATGCAATTAAATTCATTGAAAACTACGTTGGCGATTTAAATGAGCAATTCATAAAACAAATACATAAAATTCTTATGAAAGACATACTTGATAATTCGGGAAACTACAGAAATATCCAAGTTTATATAAGAGGAACAACATTCATCCCGCCAAACGCTAAAAATATTAACGTAAAAATGAAAAATCTTATAAATTGGTATCATTCAAACAAAAAACAATACCATCCACTCGAATTAGCCGCAATAATCCACACAGATTTTGAAACAATACACCCATTTATTGATGGAAACGGTCGTGTAGGACGACTTTTAATAAATTACATTCTTCTGAAAAACAACATACCTCAAATAATAATCGAAGTAAAAAACCGCAGAAAATATTTAAACTTGTTAAAAGAATTCCAAACGTCGAAAAAAAACAATTACGAAAATATTATCAACTTCTTATACACAACACTAACCAAAAACATGAAAGACCAAAAGATAATATAAACAAAGTTAAATACACACAAATTAAAAGCTAAAAAAAGAAAATTATAACAAATATATACCATTAAAACCAAAAAAATACTCAAAAATTCCTTAACCCCTTTATGAACCTCGCCCAAAGCTTTATATACTCGCGTACCCATATACTACTCATAAGTTAAAACTAACTTACTACCCGTAAGAAGTTCTTAATTTATGTTTAAAGGTTATATCCGTGGTGGGTATTAACCAAAAAAACAACCTTTATCTGTGGTGGGTAAATTGGGTGTTTTATCCGTAAAAACAACAACGTTTTTTTACGGAAAAAAAATTCAGGCAAATTCGAGGTGTATTAAAAATGGGCGGATATGGACTTGTGGGCAGTGACCCATCAAAAAATCAAAAAATTTATGCAGAACAATTAATACAAACAGCAAATTATCAATCTAAACAAACAAATACAGATATTTCTAATGCACTTAAAGGTATAAGTGCACGAAAATTCCAACCAATAAACCCGGAAACACTTTTTGAAAATATGGCATACGGTCTTGGATTAAAACCTAAAGAGG
>WSZW01000041.1 GCA_013139905.1 archaeon | reverse complement strand
ACTAAACTAAAATTATCAGATATTAATAAAACTCTTGTTATTGACGTAATTGCAAATACAAATATAACACAAGAAGACGTAGATAAAAATCTTCCCGATATTATTGGACTTTTATGGGCATACAATCAAACTGATTATGCGGAAAAAATCATAATAGATGTGTTGAGCAGTCCCGGGAATTTAATACCTAAAGAATATGATTATGCTTTGTCTGTAGATGAGACAAACTCAAAAACATTGATATATTCGACAACAGGCAATGATCCAAAAGATGAAACTACGTTAAATTATTTAACATCAGCATCAAGAATTATTTCCGGATATAAAGAAAATACTGCACCGTTTGGATATGTTGCAAGGGCATGGGCGTCAAAAGTTTCAAAAAATGCGTCAAAGGTTTTTGAATTTAATCCTGAAGGGGGTTCATATGATCCGGGGGGTAATGCATACATAAATAAGAAATTTTACTTAAATTCAACCGAAATATACAATGCTACAATGCACATTTCAGTACATAGGGGAACAAGCTCAATTAATTCTAATGGTCTATTCGTTGATGCAAGCGGAGATATAATTGGTGATGTGAATTGGCTGTATACACAGCAAAAAACAGAGTCCGGAAAAACAACAAATATGGACTTTGGAGTCATTGATGTAACCGATTACCTAAACGCATCTCCCGGCGGATGGCACGAGATAGAAATCAGGCTTAAAAGCCAGGATGACTTTAACACACACATACATCCAGGCACTAAAGTTGAGGTACTTTATAAGACCGAAAAAGAGCGGACTTTTACAGGTAACTATGCTGAAAGAAAATATTTCGATAATGTTTTAAGTGACCAAAGCGGCATCAAAAAAAGAGGGGTCTGGGCTATAATGCCTATAAATATTCCAAAAGCGGCAAATGTAAAAAATGTTACACTACATCTTCGCGCACTTAATGTTTTTGATGCTGCAGGAAAAGACGACATTCAAATTTATTTCAATAACAATAGTATATATAATGTTACAAATCCACCTGCAACTTATGATGCATTCATAAATATAACAGCTTATGTGAATGCAAGTAAAAATATCACAAATGTTTTAAGCGTCTATATTGACAGCTTTGAAAATGATTTCTGGGGGCTAACAAATGTTGAGCTTTATTCAGATCCTGAGAATGATGAAAATTTATCATCGTATGTTCATATAGAATACGACTGGTCACTTGAAAATAAGTTTCAATATGGATATATAGAAGTAACTGAAATAAAACATTTTGATGGAATTGATGAAAACCCGAAAAATTTTGTTGAAGATTTTGATAACCACGAAATCACAAGCGCTTATCTTCATGTAGCTCAAATTGATAGTGAAAATGTATCTATTACAGTTGAACCTTATGATACGGTAAAACAAAAAGTTTTTGAATCTCCTCGATTGCGAGCACTTCCATCAACAATTTATATTGACCCCTCATACTTTAATACGTCTAAGGAAAATAATACAATAAATATTTCTGATGTGTGCGTTTCCCTTAATTGTTCCGTACTCCCACAATCATCATTAGAATATAATATATTTGTCCCGTCACAAGTTGGTTACGGTGCTATGTTCGATACAGAGGCAGAAGCAAACCAAGATGCACAAGACAGACTCAATGATACATTATATGAATATGCAGATATATTGGATTTAGGTATTTATTCAAAAAAACCAATATCTACTGGAAATATTCCTTGGATGTATGGTCCGGCACTTATAACATTACAGGTTTGGAAATCATGAATTATTTATGTATAAACCATAAAATGAGAAAAAAAGGATTCGTATATACATTATTTACTATTGTTGTAGTGACTTCTCTGATGCTTCTACTTCAAGTAAATATGATTTCAACAACAACTTCAGTTTCTAAATCAACAGAAAAAATACGCGCCGATGAAATCCATTACCTTGTTGAAGGTATTGATAAAGATATTGGACGTAGCGGGGAGATTTCCGGAAGACGCGCTTTACTGTCAATAATTAATTGGGAAATTACAAATGGTACTTTTACAACTACACCCATAAATTCTATCAATGAAGCAATTTTGAATGGAACTATAAATTCCGGCGATGAAACACTCACACTTATGGAAAATAACACATTAATTAATTGGATGACTACATTAGAAACACTTGCCAATAAAAGAGGCATTACGACAGATATAATTCTTAAAAACACAAATACTTTTTTAGCAATACCTTTTAGTTTAACTATTACTAATAATGCAAGCATAACTGCACGCGATGTTATAATCGAATTAGCATATAAACGAAACACGACGTATTCAAATACAATACCCATAGATAATCTTGAAGATCCATACACCACAATAAAAAGTTATGGAAATATGAAACAAAATTTTATCAGATGTCAAAATATTAAAGGAATAATCCATAGTTCTGATTGGATAAATGGATTCGCTTATGTATCTAATGAATTAGATTACGAAAATGTAAGTGATAAGCAGGATAAAATTCTTGTGACGGAAACAATTTCAGACAAATCTAATTATAATACTTTTGCCGGTATTGTGACTGAACAAAATGATATCGCAGTAACGTCGCCATATGTCTTTAGTGTCATAAATGCCACAAATGAAATACTTAACAACTCGATTATTGTTCTTGATAATGAAACTATATGGCTCACAAATATCATTAATCAGCCAAATTCAACATGTTATTTTAATGATAGAAATGCGCCATCGTTTTTAAATCGGCTTGAAGGAAAAGATACACCCGATAATGATTTTGGAATTTCTGCTTTTTTACATATGCCCTCACTACCCGTAGAAATGCAAAGTGGTAGTGACACATACGTGCTTGATTATGTATATCTTGAAAATTTATTTGATTGAATAAAAATATTAAATAAAATAACAGATTATAAAAATCTCAAAATAAGATACGAACTAATTTATTCGATTATTAATGGTGCTTGTTGTTGTAATTGCACTATTTGAAAATATGCTTCTTTTAATTGATTTAATTCATTACGCAATAACTCATTTTCTTTTTCCATTAAATCTAGTTTTTTATTAACATCATTTGAAACTTTTTGTTCAAACTCTCCAGTCATACTTGTAAGTTTGTCTATATGAGTATTAAATTTACTTAATTTTTCTTCAAATTCCGTTTCAAATTTCTGTTTTAGGCCATTAGTCTTAGTTTCAATTGCCATTATTTTTGAAGCCATACCATTATTTTTAATTTCTGCTAATTCATTTTCAACAGATTCTAATTTTTGTGCAATGCCGTTATGATCCATCGCAGTTATATGTTTTTCAATAAAATCTACTTTTTGAACCACACCATTATGATCTAGTTTAGTTAGATCTTTTTGAAATCCGGATAATTTTTCAGATAAAACTGTTGATATTTTTTTATTTAACTCACTATCAATCTTTTTAATATCTTTTTGTTCTTTTTCGTTTCGAATATCCATTAAATGTGTCATGTCATCCAATATTTCGGTTCTTATTTCTTTTACGGAATCAACATCATCGGTAAGCTCGTTGATTCTAGTTACGAGAGGTTTTAGGTCTTTGTTTATTTTTTCAAATGTATTTTTTGAAACTTCTTGGGTTTTTCTAACTATTAATGATTCTACATCAGTTTTATCTTGTTTTTTTGAGTCCATGAATTTTTCTAAAACCGATATTTTCGATTCAAATGCTTTTCGATATTCATCAAAATCTTTTTCTAAAAGAAGTTCATTATTTGCAGTTGTTTCTAATTTTGCTAATTTATCGGCAAGTTTAGTTACTTCGACCAAAGACGGATATTCTTGATCCTGGACTTTTTCCATGTCTTCCATACGATTTATTAACGATTTTAGAGTTTCTTTTAAACTCACGGTTTTTTTTACCTCGTCTTTTTTGAAATTAAGAATTGCGGTATCTATGCGAGCGGTGTTTTCTTCTTTTTTAAGTTCTATATTAGAATTTATATCGTTTACTTCTTTTAGAAGTGTGTGAACATTTGCAATCACGTCTTTTAACTCATCATCAATTGCGGGTTTTAATTGTTCTTCAAATTTTGCATCGATAGTTTTGTCAATAGAATCAATTTTATCTAAAACAACACCAATGTTGTCAACTTTGTGTTTTTTTAGCGTGATTTCAAAATCATTCATATATTTTATTGATTCGCTAAAATCCTCGTGATTTTTTTTAACGTGTTTGTTGATGTTTTCTAATATATCATCAAATTTGTTGTTTACTTTTCGTTGAACATCTGTAAATTTTACCCAGGATTCTGCCTGGGATTTTAAATCATTAAATGAATCCATACGGCTAATTGTTTGTTTAAGTAATCCGCTTTGGGCATCCATACCCGATTTTAGAAGTGCTACTGCGCCATCTGTTTGTTTAGATACGTCGTGGATGTCTTTATTTAGCGAATCTATTGATTTTTTAAAATTATCCAAATTTTGTTTGTCCATTTTTCTTATGGACATTTCATTTAATTTGCTTTCCAGTTGCTCTAATTTCGGACTTATCTTTTTTATTATATCTTCGGAATTTGCGGAATTTGCTGCCCCGGGAAGTTTCAAGTCTTTTATGTTTTTAATCGCTTCAGTAACAAGATCGACTTTTCCTTTCATTTCATCAAAAGAATCTGTAAGTATGTTTAGGCTTTCTTGTGTTTCTACGACTTCCAGACGTTCTAAGAATTTTAAGTCTTCAATTGAACGTAATTTGTTTTTTATTTCTTTTGCATTGGATGATAATTCGTTTAAATTTTTAAGGTCGTCCAGAGAAGTAAGGTTTTTAGTTAAATGACCCTGTTCTAATTCCATTTTTAATATGCGTTTTGTTAAGTCTAATTCTACTAATTTTCTTTTTACGTCATTCTCTTTAATCCTGTCACATACAACTTTTAAATCGGAAGATTGTTCTTTATTTGAATCAAACACAAATGGCACCATAATTAATTCGATATATTGATATAGTATTTAAGGTGGATGTAGTATATATAATTTTCTTATAAAAATAGAGACTGCGAAATACAAATGAAGCAATATCATTGATTACATTTATTCTAGCATCCGCTCGGGCGTCTGCTAAATTCGCTATAAACGCCAGTACAGTCGGTGTATGCTTTGATACTTGTAAATTCGTTACATGACATAGGACATCCAGACACGCTAAATACTTCTCCGACATCAAATGTTGTTTCGTTATTTTGTAAAATGCAGTTGGTTCCATCGGTTTTAAAGACGATTACTTGTTTTACTGTGACATTATTCATGCCGGTGTTTGAAACAATTGCTGAAAGGCAGTTCATGCTTATCGCGTAATCAACTAGCCCAGCGTCTGTGTAGATTATGATGTTGTTTTGGCCGACGGTGAAATTGTTTGAGTCCATATTTATTGTTGCAGTTGCTCCGTTGGTTAACGTTCCTGTGTGGGTTATGTCGGCATTGCCGTTGATTGATGCGCGCGGGTTCTGTGTCAATACATCACCGCGCATAACGGTCACAGAATCAAGTTCAGGTGAAGTTCCATCATACACAAATACTGTTTTGTAATACAATGCATCCCATGAACTATTTGTTGTGTAATCATTGCTTATCGGTCCAACCCAGGTCGTATTATCATCAGAGACGTACATTGTTATATTTTCAAGTTTTGTACCTGTCCAACTTAATAACACAGAATTTAAAGTCATATTTTTTGATATTAATTCGCCAGATATTTGTTGTGTTGAATAATTAATTGTTATGTCATGAAGCAATGCGATTTCTGTTCCATTTGTATTAAAATTAACGCGGAAATTAAGTTCGGTTCCGCTTCCCAACCCTCCGCAAGAGG